>JAFONM010000021.1 GCA_017418445.1 Kiritimatiellia bacterium | reverse complement strand
GTCTACGACTTCGGCGGCGGCACGTTCGATATTTCAGTCCTCGACATCGGAGACGGAGTCTTCGAGGTGAAGGCCACGAACGGCGACACGCACCTCGGCGGCGACGACCTCGACCAGGCCATCATGAAGTGGATGATAGACGACTTCAAGGCTCAGCAGGGCATCGACCTCGGCAGCGACATGATGGCTCTCCAGCGTCTCAAGGAGGAGGCCGAGAAGGCGAAGTGCGCGCTCTCGAGCGCGACGACCTACGACATCAACCTGCCGTTCATCACGGCGGACGCGACGGGTCCGAAGCACCTCGCGACGACGCTCACGAAGTCCAAGCTCGAGACCCTTACGATGGACCTCGTGAACCGCACGAGCGATCCGTGCCGCAAGTGCATGGCGGACGCGGAGCTCTCCACGGTGGACGAAGTGGTCCTCGTCGGCGGCCAGACGCGCATGCCGCTCATCCAGGAGAAGGCGAAGAGCCTCTTCGGCAAGGATCCCCACAAGGGCGTCAATCCGGACGAGGTGGTCGCCATGGGCGCCGCCATACAGGGCGGCATCCTGAAGGGCGAGGTGAAGGACGTCCTCCTTCTCGACGTCACCCCGCTCACCCTCGGCATCGAGACGCTCGGCGGAGTCCTCACGCCCCTCATCGAGCGCAACACGACGATTCCCGCCAAGAAGTCGCAGGTATTCTCGACCGCGGCTGACAACCAGCCTGCGGTGACGATCTCGATCTTCCAGGGCGACCGCAAGATGGCGCGCGACAACAAGTCGCTCGGCAACTTCAACCTCGACGGGATTCCCCCGGCCCCGCGCGGCGTCCCGCAGATCGAAGTCACCTTCGACATCGACGCGAACGGAATCCTCAACGTCTCGGCGAAGGATCTCGGCACCCAGAAGGAGCAGAAGATCACGATCACCGCCGCGGGCGGACTCTCCAAGGAGGAGATCGAGAGGATGCGCAAGGACGCCGAGGCGCACGCGGCCGAGGACGAGAAGCGCCATGCCGAGGTCGAGGAGCGCAACAAGGCCGACGGACTCGCCTTCCAGGTCGAGAAGACCCTCAAGGAGAACGGCGACAAAATCGCCGCGGACAAGAAGGCTCCTCTCGAGGCCGCGCTCAAGGAACTCAAGGATGTCCTCGCCAGGCAGAATCCTCCCGCCCCGATCGCCGACGTCAAGGCGAAGCAGGAGGCGCTGATGAAGGCGATGGAGCCCGTCGCGCAGGACATGTACGCCCACGCGCAGCAGGGCGGCGCCCAGCCCGGCGCGGGAACCCCGCCGCCCGGCGGCGAGACCCCGCCCCCCGGCGGAGACGGGAAGAACGGCGACGACGTCGTCGACGCCGACTTCACCATGAAGTAAGCAATGTCCGCCAGCCTCAATCTCACATCTAAACTCAAGATCTAAACTCAAGAAAGGAAAATACAATAATGAAGATCAGACCCCTGGGTGATCGCGTTCTCGTGGAACCGATCGAAGAGAAGGAACAGACCGTCGGTGGAATCATCATCCCCGATTCAGCGAAGGAGAAGCCCATGCAGGGCAAGGTCATCGCGGTCGGAAAGAAGACGGACAAGGACGGCAAGGAGCTCAAGTTCGACGTCAAGGCCGGCGACACGGTGCTTCTCCCGAAGTATGGCGGCACCGAAGTCAAGCTCGACGGCAAGAAGCTCCAGCTCGTGAGGGAGGAGGACTTGCTCGGCGTGATCGAGAAGTGAAGAGAAGAATACTCAGAAAGGAATCAGGAAAATGGCTAAGCAGATCAAGTTCGACGCGGATGCGCGTCAGAAAATCCTCGCGGGCGTAGAGAAGCTCTCCTCCGCGGTCACATCCACTCTCGGACCTTCCGGCAGGAACGTCATCCTCGACAAGAAGTTCGGCTCGCCCCAGATCACCAAGGACGGCGTCACCGTCGCCAAGGAGATCGAGCTCCCCGACCCGTTCGAGAACATGGGCGCGCAGATGGTCAAGGAGGTCGCCTCCAAGACGAACGACGTCGCCGGCGACGGCACGACCACCGCGACGCTCCTTGCGGAGTCGATCTATCGCGAGGGACTCAAGAACCTCACGGCCGGCGCGAACGCGATGGCCCTCAAGAACGGCATCGACAAGGCGACCGCCGCCGTCACCGCCTCCATCGCCAAGCAGGCGAAGAAGGTGAAGTCCGCCGACGAGATCGCGCAGGTCGCGACGCTCTCCGCCAACGGCGACGAGGAGATCGGCTGGATGATCTCCGAGGCGATGGACAAGGTCGGCAAGGAAGGCACGATCACGGTCGAGGAGGCGAAGACCCTGGACAGCTCGCTCGACGTCGTCGAGGGCATGCAGTTCGACAAGGGCTACCTCTCCCCGTACTTCATCACGTCGACCGACGACATGGAGTGCGTCCTCGAGGATCCGCTCATCCTCCTCTTCGAGAAGAAGATCTCGAACCTCCAGGACATGCTTCCGCTCCTCCAGTCCATCGCCAAGACCGGCCGTCCGCTCATGATCATCGCGGAGGACGTCGAGGGCGAGGCGCTCGCGACCCTGGTCGTGAACAAGCTGCGCGGAACCTTCCAGGTCTGCGCCGTCAAGGCCCCCGGCTTCGGCGACCGCAGGAAGGCGATCCTCCAGGACATCGCGGTTCTCACCGGCGGACGTCTCATCAGCGAGGACATCGGCATCAAGCTCGAGAACGTCCAGCTCTCCGACCTCGGCCGCGCCAAGAAGGTCGTCGTCGACAAGGACAACACCACGATCGTCGAGGGACTCGGAAAGTCGGCCGACATCAAGGCCCGCACCGACCAGATCCGCAAGGAGATCGAGGACACCACTTCCGACTACGACCGCGAGAAGCTCCAGGAGCGCCTCGCCAAGCTCGCAGGCGGAGTCGCCCTCATCAAGGTCGGCGCCGCGACCGAGGCCGCGATGAAGGAGAAGAAGGACCGCGTCGACGACGCGCTCCACGCGACCCGCGCGGCCGTCGAGGAGGGCATCGTTCCCGGCGGCGGCGTCGCCTACCTCCGTGCGCAGAAGGCCATCGAGGCCCTCGATCTCTCGGGCGACGAGAAGGTCGGCGCGCAGATCGTCGAGCGCGCGATCGAGGCTCCCCTGAGGAAGCTCGTCAACAACGCCGGACAGGAAGCGGCCCTCGTAATCGCCAACGTAAAGAAGGCGACCGGAGCGAACGGATACAACGTCCGCACCGGCGAGTACGCCGACCTCCTCAAGGCCGGTGTGGTCGACCCCGCGAAGGTCGTCCGCTCCGCCCTCCAGAACGCGGCGTCCATTTCGGGACTCCTCCTCACGACGGACTGCATGGTCACCGACCTTCCGGAGAAGAAGGACTCCTGCGGATGCGGCGGTCACGGCCAGCCCGGCATGGAAGGCATGATGTAATGCCGCAGGGCTTCACCGCCCGGTAAAAAGGACCCGTCTCCCGCTTCGGCGCGAGGCGGGTCTTTTCATGTCCCGCCCTTGACGCGGGACTCCTTTTTTCAGTATAATTCCCATCGTGAGCAATGTGTCTTATATCGAGCGCCGCACAGGCACTCGCATAACCGAGACGGTGATGGGGGACGGGGCGCTCAGGTTCGCCTATGAAACCTTGCTGGGGAGGACCCTGTGGCCCGTCTTGTTCGGGTCCGGGATATGCTCCGCAATCCTCGGCCGCCGCTACGATTCCAGGCGTTCCAGGAAGGCCATCGGCAGGCTCGCGTCCATCCCGGGATGCCGCGCCGAGGAGGCCGAGAAGCCTGTCGCCGCATACGAATCATTCAACGAGTTCTTCACCCGTCGCCTGAAGCCCGGTGTCAGGCAGATCGGCGAAGGCGTGGTGAGTCCGGCGGACGGGCGTCTCATGCTCTACCTCGGAGCGGCCGCCGACAGGCCGTTCCCCCTGAAGGGTGCGAAGCGCTCCCTCAGGGAAGTCTTCGAAAAGACCGCCGAGGGGCTGTTCGACATCGTCGTCGTGAGACTGGCGCCGGTCGACTACCACAGATTCCATTTTCCGTGCGACTGCAGGACCGACGGCGCGCCTCGGAGAATCCGCGGGAAGTACCACTCGGTCAATCCGATAGCGCTCCTGAGGCGTCCTGATGTCTATGCGACGAACGAGCGCGCCATCCAGAAGCTCGAAACTTCATTCGGACCCTTGTGGATGGTCGAGGTCGGCGCCTTCGGAGTCGGGTCGATAGTGCAGACATGCGAAGGAACCGCGCACGCGAAAGGGGATGAGAAGGGGTACTTCAAGTTCGGCGGTTCGACTGTCATCCTTGTCGCAAAGGCGGGGGCCCTCAGGTTCGACGAGGATCTCGTAAGGAACTCCGCCGCCGGCGACGAGACGCGTGTATTCATGGGCGAGCGCATAGCCGTTCAGGCGAAATGAGAGACATCTTCCGCGGCAAAGGGCGCGGAGAACCGGAATTTCGATGGAGGAAGGAATGAAATTCGACCTGATAGTCGTCACGGCTTCCAATGAAAGGCAGGCGGAGGGATACCGCGCTCTCCTTTCGACGCGTGACGGAGCGGAGACGATGGTGGTGCCGGATCCGGGCGGACGCCGGGCGGGATCCCTCGGTTCGACTCTCAACGTGTTCAGGCTTCTCGCAGGGAGGTACGGACGCGATCCTTTCGCCCGCAGACGCATTCTGATATGTCATTCCGGAGGTGACTCCCGCCGCACTCCGGCGTACTCCGCGATGGGCAAGGCGTTTGCGCCGATGCCGTGCGAATCGGCGGACGGGAATCCCGTCGCGATGTTCGACATGATCGCCTCGGATGCGGAAAGACTGCCGTACGACGGCGGGGGGCAGGTGGTGATCGTCAGCGGGGATTGTGTCGTGACGATGGACGATATCGGCGGCGGTGCCGGAGCGGGCGTCACCGGCATTGCCTGGCGCGACACGATGGCCGAGGCGTCAAGGCACGGAGTGTACGTCGCGGACTCTTCCGGACGTGTGACGGACTTCCTCCAGAAGCCGAATCCCGCCGAGGCCAGGAAGGCGGGCGCCGTGAAAGGCGGAAGGCTTCTCGTCGATAGCGGGATACTCATGCTGGATCCGAAGACCTGTTCGAGTCTTCTCGCCTTCGCGACGGAGAATTCCGCGGCAATCGCACGCGCGGGAAGTCTCGACCTCTACGAGGAGTTCACGATGACGCTCGCCGGCCGCGAACCGAAGACGCCGCTGGTCGCGAAGCTCGCGGAGGCCGTCCGCGGCACCGACTTCACGGTCCGCATCGCGCGCAGCTGCGAGTTCTTCCATGCAGGTTCGTCGCGCGAACTTCTCGAGCGCCTCCTGAAGCCCGGAAAGACCGGACGCAGGTGGAACTTCGCGAAGGGTGCTCCGCTTCTCTGCAATGTCGCGGGACGGGGCAGGGGGCTGCTCCGGCGCGGAGTCCGCGCATTCGTCGAAGGCTGCAGTCTTTCCGAGACGCCCGTTCTGAAGGGGGACAACATCCTTACCGGCGTTCCGGCGGAGTGCACTCTTCGCATAGAGCTTCCGCGCGGCACCGGGCTTGTGGTCATGCCGATAGGCGCCAGGAAGTGGTCTGCCGTCGCGTATTCGCTCGACGACAATTTCAAGTCCGACGGCAGGTGGGACGCGAAGCTCTGGCGCGTCGGCACGGCCGACGAGGCGATCGGACATGCGCTCTCGACGCTTGTGTGCGCGAAGGGCTCCAGGCCTCGTTCGTCGGAAAGGCTCTTCTCGATGGCTGAGCTCGTCGGCATGGCGGACCGTTCGCGAATGGTGTCGCTGAGGGACAGGATACGCTGCGAAGAGCTGCGCCACCGCGTTGCGGTCCGCATCGAGTCCGCCGTTCCGCCGCCGAAGAAGCCGGAGCGCGCGAAGATAGGCGAGGACCAGGTCGTGTGGGCGACGGCTCCGGCGCGGATCGACTTTGCCGGCGGATGGTCCGACACTCCGCCGATCTGCCTCGACATGGGCGGAACCGTCCTCAACGCCGCGGTGACGCTGAACGGCCAGCATCCGATACAGGCCATCGCGAAGCTGATTCCTGAACGCAAGATACGGGTCTCTTCCGTCGACCTCGGACAGAGCCAGGTCTTCACGGACGCGGCGGAGATACAGGATCATTCGGATCCGCACGACTGGTGCGCGCTTGCGAAGGCCGCGCTCATTCTCACCGGCGTCGCGCCCGCCGCGCCTGGCGCGGACCTTTCGCGCTGGCTCGGACGGATAGGAGGGGGGCTGGACCTCTCGATCTTTTCGGCTCTTCCCAAGGGCAGCGGACTCGGCACGAGCTCGATCCTTGGCGCAGTGACGATCGCGTGCCTCGACCGCGTGTTCGGCCGTCCCTTCGACGTGAACCGGATATTCGCGATGACGTCCGCGCTTGAGCAGCGCCTCTCGACCGGAGGCGGGTGGCAGGACCAGGCCGGCGGGGCGCTTCCGGGAATGAAGCTTCTCGAGTCCTCTCCCGGAATCGACCAGACTCCGCGCGTCAGGAACATCGCGATGACGGAATCCGTACGGGAGTTCTTCCGCGACCGATGCCTGCTCTACTTCACCGGCAGGAAGCGGATGGCGCGAAACGTCCTGCACCGAATAGTCGACAGGTTCCTCTCGCGCGACTCGGGGATGCGCGAAATCGTCGAAAGACTGAAGGCCGGGGCGCGGCGGACGGCGGATGCGCTCTCGCGCGGAGACGTCGAGGGGTTCGCCCGCGGACTCGGCGAATACTGGAAGTGCAAGAAGGAGCTGGATCCGGGGTCGACGACCCCGGAGATGGAGAGGCTCATCGGACGTATCGGCCGCGACGCAACTGCGGTTTCGCTGACGGGCGCCGGCGGCGGAGGATTCCTCTTCGCCGCGGCAAAATCAAAATCCGCCGCGGAAAGGATAAGGAAAAACCTGGAATCGCGGCATTTCTCGAAGGCGTCGCGCTTCTTCAGTTTCGAAATCGACACCCGGGGCATGGAGGTTGAGGTCCTCTAGGGAATGATTCCGCGGCCTCGGGCGGGTCTATTTTTGGTATAATACCGTCCGGCATTCAATCAAGGAGAGCAAAATGGCACTCAACATCGTATCCGAAATCGACAACCGCGTTGCTGTGAAGAACGTTCTCATGAGCGTCAGCGACAAGACGGGCCTTGAATCCTTCGTCCCTGCGCTCGTCAAGGCATGTCCCGGAGTCAAGATCTATTCGACCGGCGGAACATACACGAAGGTGAAGGAGATCCTCGGGGACAGGGCGGAGGGGACGCTCGTCGCCGTGTCGGACTACACCGGCCAGCCCGAGATGCAGGGCGGACTCGTCAAGACGCTCGACTTCAAGATCTATCTCGGGCTCCTCAGCGAGAAGTACAACGACGCCCACCAGGCGGACCTCAGGCGCCTCTCGGCGCAGCCGATCGACATGGTCGTCGTCAACCTCTATCCGTTCCAGGCGACGGTCGCGAAGGCGGGCGTCACCCCGGAGGAGGGCCGCACCAACATCGACATCGGCGGACCCTGCATGGTCCGTGCGAGCGCCAAGAACTACCTGCGCGTCGCGTCCGTCACCGATCCCCTCGACTACCAGAACATCGTCCAGGAGCTTTCCGCCCACGGCGGCACGATAGGCTTCGACACGCGCTTCAAGCTCATGAAGAAGGCCTTTGCGCACACTGCGGCGTACGATACGGCGATTGCCGGATTCTTCACGACAAGGACCTGGGAAGAAGTCGAGAAGACCTACAGCCTGCACTGATGCTCTTCGAAACCTTCAGGAAGTTCCGCGAGGAGCGTCCGGACGATCCGGCGTTTCTCGTATCGCTCGGAGACAGGTCTCTCCCGATAACCTGGAAGAAGTTCACGAACGACATCGCAGCGGTCGTCTGGGTCATAGGGAAGCACGCTCCCGGCTCGACCATCGCGCTCCTGGGGGAGAATTCCTACGAATGGGTCGTCGCGCACGCGGCGTGCCTCTTCGCCGGCGCGACGGCGGTCTCAGTCGATGCGAACCTTGGCGCGGACGACATAGTGAAGCGACTCGTCAAGGTGTCCGCCGTCGCTCTGCTCCATTCGTCGCTCTATTCCGACAAGGCGCACGATGTCGCGGAGAGGATTCCCGGACTCGCTACGGGCGGATTCGGGACCCGCAGGACGGACTTCTACCTTGCGGCGGCGATAAAGGGTCTCCAGCTCTTCGGGAAGACCGTCTGGGACGGTCCGGCGCCGGACGTCGACAGGACTTCCTCCATCGTCTTCACCAGCGGCACCACAAGCGAGCCGCGCGGCGTCGAACTGCCGATCAGGGCGATCGAGACGTTTGTCAGGTCCACCTCGAAGGCGCTTCCGATGGGAAGGGGAGATTCATCCATGATGCTCCTTCCGCTGCACCACATCTTCGGACTCTCCGCGACCTACACGATGCTGGCGAACGGAGTGGCCGTGGGGGTGTGTCCCGATTTCAGGCGCGTCTACGACGCGATAATCCGTTTCCGCGCCGATTTCGTTTTCATCGTCCCGGCGCTGGCCGACATACTTGCGGCGAAGATCGAACGCAACGGAAAGAGCGCCGAGGAGGCGCTGGGCCAGCCGATTCGCTGGATTCTCACGGGCGGAGCTCCGCTGTCGCGCCGCGTCTACGAGAGGCTTGTCGCGCTGGGGATTCCGACTCTCAGCGGCTACGGACTTACGGAGACGGCCGCGTGCTATTCCATGGGACGCATGGCCGCCGGCCCGCGCCCCTGCAGCGCGGGTCAGGTTGCGGACCTCGAGGAAGTGGAGACGAAGGTTTCCGAGTCCGGCGAGCTGCTCGTCAGGGGTCCCTGCGTGATGCGCGGCTACTACAAGGCTCCCGAGGCGACGGCCAGGGTCATCGACTCGGAAGGCTGGTTCCATACCGGAGACGCCGGCAGGATAGATCCCGACGGCACGGTATGGATAGACGGCCGCCTGTCGAGGACGATCGTCCTGTCGTCCGGCAAGAAGATCGCCCCTGAGGAACTCGAGGGGCGTCTCCAGTCGCTCCCCGGCGTCGTCGAGGCGCTTGTGAGCGGCGAAGGGGATACGCGCGACGTGCGCGCCGAGATATACGCGTCCATTCCCGAGGAGCGCGTCAGGGCGTCCGTCGCCGCGCTCAACAGAACGCTCCCGGTCTACCAGAGAATCAAGACGGTGGTCGTCCGCACGGAGCCTTTTCCGCGGACGTCTTCCGGCAAGATCAAGCTCTCATGAGGCCGCGCTACAAGAGGAAGCTGAGACTGCTGCGTCTGCCGTTCGAATGGCTCGGAATCGGTCTTGGACTCGCCGTTTTCACGATTCTCACGCGCCGCGGCCTCTTCCGTCTCTGCGACTTCGTCTCGCGGGTCATGTATCTTTTCGATTCCCGCGGCAGGGGATATGCGATGGACAACCTGAGGATCATGTACGGGAGGCTTCCAGCCAATGCCGAGAAGATCGTCCGTCGCAGCTATCGCAACATGGCGCGCACCGTGGGCTATGCATTCTGGACGTGCATCCGGGCAAGGAAGCGCTGCGCTTCGGCGGGCGAGATGGCTCCGTCGGGACGGGAGTTCCTGTCCAGGCCGGAGAACAGGCCCGCCGTCACCGTATCCGGGCACATCGGCTGCTGGGAGATACTTTCGCAGCTCGCGTACCTGGAGGGACACGACATGATGTCCGTCGCGAAGGACATCGGATCGAAGGGGATGACGAAGCTGCTCATGAAGGCGCGGCGGTCGATCGGCCAGGAGATTGTCCACGCGGACGGCGCTTTCCGCGTGCTGATGGCCGGCATCAAGTCGGGCAAGTCCCTCGGGCTTCTCGTCGACCAGCCGGTGGATCCGCGGGACGGCGGGATATGGGTCAGGTTCTTCGGGCATCCGGTGCCGGTCTCCGCGGCGCCTGCATTTTTCGCCGCGAAGGCGAAGGCCCCCATCGTGGTCGCATGGTCCCGTCCGCTCAAGGACGGACGCTGGCGCTGCGAGCCCGTGGCGACGTTCCGTCCCGAAGAGGCGCGCGACATCTGGGGCATGACCCAGAGGTGCATCGCCGAACTCGAGAAGGTGGTCCGCCGTCACCCGAGCTGCTGGGTGCTCAACTACCGCTACTTCCGCAAGGAGCATAAGTTTTCCGAAAAGGACGCCGCGCAGCTTGCCGCGCGCGAGGCCGGGGCTTCCGGCGCTGCAAATACCTTTTCGCGAGTGGTTGCAACATGAGGTGTATTGTGTTATAATCTGTTGTCGTTGTCGGTGCAATGGTGCGAGCAGTCTGCATCGGAATCGGCGTACATGGTGAAAAGAAGGAAAAATGGGTAAGAAACTGCTGATAGTGGAGTCGCCTGCAAAGGCGAAGACGATAGGGAAGTATCTGGGCGCGGAATTCATCGTCAAGAGTTCGATCGGACATATACGCGATCTTCCGAAGGGCAATGGTGCGATCAAGATTGAACAGGTCGGCGACGACAAATGGACTTTTACTCCGAAATACGAAATTTCGGAAGGCAAGGAGAAGGTCGTTTCGGAACTCAAGTCCGCAGTAAAGTCTTCCGACGAGATATATCTTGCGAGCGATCCCGACCGCGAGGGGGAGGCCATAGCCTGGCACCTAAACGAGGTCCTTGCCCCGGTGGCCGGCAAAAAGCCGTTCCATCGGGTGACATACAACGAAATCACGAAGCCGGCCGTCCTGAAGGCCGTTGCCGAGCCTCGCGACATAGACATGTCGCGGGTCGACGCCCAGCAGGCCAGGCGCATACTCGACCGCCTTGTCGGGTACAAGGTCTCGCCGCTCCTGTGGAAGTACATCCCCTGCGCGAACAATCGCACGCTTTCGGCGGGGCGGGTCCAGTCCGTAGCCCTCAGGCTTCTCGTCGAGCGCCAGCGCGAGATAGAGGCCTTCAAGCCGGAGACTTACTACCTGATGGGCGTCGAGGCGAAGAAGCGCGACGCGGCGGGGGCGACGTTCGTAGCGAAGCTCGCCCGCCTCGACGGCGAGAAGCCGGCGATCGGCGAGAGACAGGCCGCGAACAATCTGCTCCTGGACCTCGTGAACGCAGAGCTGGAGGTTGTCGGAATCAAGTCCCAGCCCAAGACGCGCCACGCGCTTCCGCCGTTCACGACCTCGACTCTGCAGCAGGCGGCCTCGAGCATGCTCGGCTTCTCCCCCGGGAAGACCATGAAACTCGCCCAGCAGCTGTACGAGCAGGGACGCATCACGTACATGCGAACGGACTCCGTCAACGTCTCCGACATCGCCCGCGCCGCCGCGAAGGACTACATAGTCTCGAGCTACGGGCCCGAATTCTATCCCGAGAAGCCGAACTTCTTCAAGTCCAAGGCGGACGCCCAGGGCGCACACGAGGCGATACGTCCGACGGACGTAACGGCGATGCCGGAGCACGCCGTCGGACGCGACGCGGCGCTGATGAAGCTGTACGACCTCATCTGGAGACGCTTCCTCGCGAGCCAGATGGCGGACGCGAAGACCACCCTCAGGACCGTGTCGATGGAGGCGCGCAAGCCGGCTCTCGCCCACTCCTACGTCTTCACCGCCAGCGCGACACACGTCGACTTCGAGGGATTCCTCAAGGTGATGAAGCTGTCGCTCAGGAAGAAGACGGCCGACGGAGAGGACGACGAGGACACCGACGAGGTGTCGGCGCTCCCGAAGCTGTCCGAGGGCGAAAGGCTCGACGCCGCCAGGTGGATCGCGGACGAACGGCAGACCAAGGGCCCGTCCCAGTACTCCGAGGCGTCGCTTGTCAAGGCGCTGGAGGAGAACGGAGTCGGCCGTCCGTCCACATACGCCGCCACGATCGAGACCCTCAAGGCGCGCGAATACGCGAAGACCGAGAAGCGCAGGCTCGTCCCGCTCGAGCGCGGCATGATGGTGTGCGACTGGCTCGTCAGGAAGCTGGACGCGCTCTTCAGCGTGGGGTACACCGCCAAGATGGAGGCGGACCTCGACAAGGTCGAGGAAAACGGCGAGCCGATGGACGAAATGCTCAGCGGCTTCTACGCCAGGTTCAGGAAGGAACTTGCCGGATGCGCCGAGCCGGCGCCGGACGCGGCCAAGTTCGACACTCTCTTTTCCCTGCTCGCAAACGTCAGGAAGTGGAAGGAGCCGAAGAAGATCGGCCGCCGGACGTACGACGACAGGGCGTTCGTCGAGAGCGTTCTCAGCCAGAAGAACAAGGGCAAGGCCCTGAGCGCCCGCCAGCTCGAGGCGCTCGTCAAGATGGTGGCGCTCTACTCGGACCAGATACCCGGCGCGGATGCGGCGATGAAGGATGCGGGAATAATAAGCACCGGAGCGGAATCCGCCGCGCCCAAGGTCGACGAGTCCGTCGTGAAGTACTGCTTCGAGACGATGGACCGCATCGGCGGCATGATGAGGAATCCGTTCCTCAAGTCCATAAGGGAGCAGGTGGACCGCGGCAAGGCGCTTTCACCCAAGCAGTTCTCCATCCTCGTCCATGCCGTCGGCGAGAACGCCGGGGCGCTGGAGGACTATGACGCGGTCATAGCGAAGCTTTCGGAGTTCGTTCCCGGAGGGTTCGCAAAGAGCGAGTCCGACCCGGTCATCCCCAAGCTCATCGGTCTCATGCGCACCGTCACGGAGTGGCGTCCCCCGGCGCGACGCGGCAAGAAGACGTATGACGACAGGAGCTTCGTGGAATCCCTTGCCGAACAGTTCGAGCGTCGCCATTCCCTGAGCGATCGCCAGATCATGGCTCTGCGACGGGTCGCCGTAGCCTACAAGGACAAGATTCCGGACTACGAAAAGCACGCGGCTGAACTCGGACTCGACAAGATTCCTTCAAGCCGCGGCAAGGCCGCCGGTTCGGACGATTCGGCGCCCGAGCGCAAGGAAGCGTGAGATGGCGCTCGTCTCGGACACGACTGCTGGCGACGATCCCCTGGTGAGGCGCTTTCTCTCGCACATGCTCGCGGAACGCAACGCGTCGGGAAACACGATCTTAGGCTACTCGACCGACCTCTCGCAGTTCGCTGCGAGCGTCTGGGGCTCCGAGACGTCGCCTCCGTTCGACTGGTCCGGGGTCGACGAGCGCGCAGCACGCGGATTCGTGCAGACCATCGCCAGGAACTCTGCCGCGCCCACTACCGTGAGACGCAAGATCGCGGCGGTGCGGACGTTCTTCAGGTTCCTGCAACGCGAGGGCGTCGTGGTCGACAATCCCTTTTCGATGATGAGGGGACCGCGCAAGGCCAGGCTCCTTCCCAAGGTCCTGTCGGTCGGCGACGTCCAGCGCTTCCTGGAGCGTCCGACGAAGGACCTGGAGTCGGGCGACATCAAGGAATACCCTGCGCGCCGCGATTCAGCCCTCTTCGAGTTCCTGTACTCGACGGGATGCCGCATCGCCGAGGCACTGTCCGTGAAGTGGGGGGAAATCGATTTTTCGCGCGGAACGGTCGTCGTGACGGGCAAGGGGTCGAAGGACCGGCTCGTCATAATAGGATCCCACGCCGTCAAGGCGCTCAGGATGCTCCGCGGAGTCGTCGCGGCGCGGCGGCCGGAGCTCGCCGATGATTCCTCCGACGTCTTCCTGGGCGACAGGTTCGAGAAGCTCTCCGCGCGATTCGTCCAGCGGCGCATGAAGAAGTACCTCTCCGAGGCGGACCTCCCGACGGACCTGTCGCCGCACAAGCTGCGCCACAGCTTCGCCACGCACCTCCTCGACGCCGGCGCAGACCTCAGGAGCGTACAGGAGATGCTCGGACACGCCTCGCTCTCGACGACGCAGATTTACACCCACACGTCCGTCGAGCACCTCAAGGACGAATACGCACGCACCCATCCCCGCGCATAGGCATGGATCGGATGTCGCAGATAGCCTTCGCCGCGGCGATTTCCCTTGCCGCCGCTCTTTTCGCCGATTCGGGCGGGACGGTCGCATGGACCGACGAATTCTCCAGGGCGCCGGCGAAGACCAGCCAGGACTTCTACAGGAACTCGACGGAGGATTCTTCGATAAGCGACCTATATACGGACCATGCTGGATGGACGG
>JAFONM010000020.1 GCA_017418445.1 Kiritimatiellia bacterium | reverse complement strand
AGTACGGCTTCGACCTCCTCCCCTACTACGAGTACGGCGGGGCGGCGGGCGATCCGAAATTTGCACTTGGCCCCCAGAAGCGCGCCGAACCGCTCGACATCGACAACAAGCCCGACCGCAAGGCGCGGGGCGCGAACTACACGCACATCTGGTGGTCCGAGGGCAAGCTTCGCGTCGACATCACCGACCCCGACACTCTCGATGAGCTCAAGTACATCCTCGAGGGCACGATACTCCGCTACAAGGACCTGGTCGACAAGGGGGCCTTCGTCGGCGCGCTGATGCGTCCGCGTCCCGGCCACTGGGCGATCAGCTTCTCCGACAAGACGCGCGCAAGGTTCGCAAAGGAGGAAAACGGCGGCAAGGCCGTGTCGCGCGCAGATCTCAAGAAGAACAAGGCGCTCTATGCGAAGTACATAGCATGGTACGGCAAGAAGCGCGCGCAGTTCATGGACGAGATCCGCAGGTATCTCGAGGAGAACGGCGTCAAGGACGCGATCTCCATTCTCGAGAACGACGATTCCGAGACCGGCTATCCCCTTGCGGACGGCGGCAGCATGACGACCGACGACCTCGCGTTCTGGAAGGAGAAGCTTCCCGGCAAGAAGATCGTCGACGTCAACGATCCGAGCGTCGTCGGGCAGCATCGCTACCTCAAGTCGCTGAAGACCCCGGCCGGCACATGGGGTCCGTGGGAATGGCAGCATGCCTCGCCCGCCTGCGACCCGGAGCACTACAGCAACCTCAGGAACGTCTGGATGGCGATTCCGTTCCACGCGCTCTTCACCGTGACCGACCCGGGCTGCTTCCAGGCCTTCGCCAACGGCAACGGCACCGAGACGATCATCCGCCACTACGACCTCAACGAAGGCACCTTCGACAGCGAGCCGCTTCTCGATCCTGACGGCAATCCCGTCAAGAACGGCAAGGGCGAAGTCGAGAAGAGGCCGATCACCGGCTACGCGATGGCCGACTGGGAGCACGCCGGCCGCGCCTGCATGATCGCGGAGGTGAACGCGATGGCGAACGGCGACCCCGTGAACATCGGATATCTGATGGGATCCAACTACACGCGCGGATTCCCGGGTCCGGTCGTGGAGTTCAACCGCAACTTCCTTTCCCTCCCCGCGCTGCCTTCGAAGAAACTCGCCGACGCCGCCTCCGACGGCGAGACGACCGTGAGACTGGTCGATGCAAAGCAGTCCGGCAGGTGGCTCGCAGTCGTCCACACCGGCTACACCGGCAAGAAGGACGTGAAGATCAAGGTGCCTGCCGGAATCACGACGCTGGTCGACGTCGACGGGAAGAAGTACGCGGTCAAGAAGGGCGTCCTGACGATTCCCGCCCTCAAGCCCTGGCAGCTTCTCGCTCTCAGGGCAAAATAAGACGCCTGCGCACGGCGCCGAAAATCAGAGGGCGCTGCCCGGGAAGAACGTGGCGACCGACCTGCCCGAAATGATGGGCATGAGGACGCTCTTTCTGCCGTTCGCGATGTAGACGTCGATTCCGGCGTCTACGGCCGCCTTCGCGGCGCGGAGCTTCGAATCCATTCCGCCCTTCGAGAGGTTGCCCTTCATGCCGGGGCGGACGAGCTTCGAGACATTGCGGAAATTCTCTACGAGCGGAATGCGCCTCCCCTTCGCGTCGAGGAGTCCGTCGACAGTCGTGAGCAGCACCAGCATGTCCGCCTTGACGAGACGCGCGATGAGGTTGCCCACCCAGTCGTTGTCGCCGAAGGACTCTCCGCGGAGCTCCTCGTTCGCGACGACGTCGTTCTCGTTGATGATCGGAAGTATGTCCGAGTCTATGAGGTGGTCCAGCATGCGGCGGAGGTTCTGCGCGCGGTGGTGCGCCTCGAAGTCGTAGTGGGTGATGAGGACCTGCCCGATCTTCACTCCGTGGCGCGCGAAGAGCTTCTCGTACTGGTAGATGAAGCGCACCTGCCCGACGGCGGCGCACATCTGGACGTCGTTGAGGTCCCTGGGGCGCGCGGAAAGTCCGAGCGCCTCGACACCCGCCGCGACGGCGCCCGAGGAGACGAAGAGGACCTCGTGGCCCTGCTTCTTGACCTCGGATATCTGCGCGGCGAGACGGGAAAGCGCCCGGTAGTCCGGACGCCCCGTCTTCGCCGCTATCGCGTGCGTGCCGACCTTTACGACGATGCGCATCAGGCCCCGAGCTGCATGCGGCAGAAGCGCTTCACCGTGACGGGCGCGCCACAGTTCCTGGAGACTCCCTCGAGATACTTCTCGACGGTCATGTCGCCGTCCGCGACGTAGTCCTGCTTCATGAGGCAGATCTGCGTGCAGAACTTGGCGGCCATGCCCTTCTTGATGCCGACGAGCGCCTGCTCGGGAGGCATCTTCTGGCCCTTCTGCTCCTTCTCCTCCTTCATCGCGGCGAGCTTGATCTCGAGCTCGGCGTCGATCTCGGACTGGGGAACGTCGGCCGGGTTGACGTACTTCGGCGCGTTCGCGGCGACCTGCAGGCAGAGCATGTGCGCGGCCTCCTCGACCGCGGCGCCCGAGGCCGTCGTATCGAGCTCCACGAGGACGCCGATCTTGCCGCCCATGTGGATGTAGCCGGAAAGGACTCCCGCGCCCTCGAGCGCATAGCGCTCCGAACGGCGGATCTTCACGTTCTCGCCCGTCTTCGTGAGGAGCATCTTGAAGTCGTCGCCGAGCGTCGACTCGATGTCCTTGCCCTCGAGCGCGACCTTCGCCGCGTCGTCGACGAACTTGACGAACGCCTCCGTCTTCGCGACGAAGTCGGTCTCGCAGTTGACCTCGGCGAGGGCCATGGACCTGCCGTCCGCGGCCTTCGCGAGGGCGACGATGCCCTGCTTGGACTCCTTGTCGACGCGCTTGGCGGCGACGGCGAGACCCTTCTCGCGGAGATACTTGACGGCCTCGTCCATGTTGCCGTTCGTGGCGTTGAGCGCCTCCTTGCACGCACCCATTCCGGCGGCGGTCGCCTCGCGGAGCTGCTTGATCTGATCGATAGTGATAGCCATTGTCCTTACTCCAGTTGGTAGAATCTGAAACTTAGGCGTTGGGCGCTTCGGGAGCGGCCTCGGCGGGCGCGGGCTTCTGCGCCGCGACGGCGGCCTCGGCCTCGACGACTGCGGCCTTGCGCTTCGCCTCGAGATCGGCCTTCGCCTTCGCCTCGGCGGCCTCCTTGGCGGCGCGGGCGGCGGCCTTCACGTTGACGGCGACCGCGGACTTCTTGCCTGCGGACGACTTCTTGGTCGCGGCGGCTTTCGCCTTGCGCTCCGCGCGCGCGGCCTTCTCGGCCTCGTCGCGCCTGGCCCTCTCGGCCTCGCGCTTGCGGCTCTCCTCCGCGGCCTTGGCGCCGTACTCGTCGCTGGCGGTCTTGATGACCTTGACGAGTCCGTTGATTATGAGGTCGATTCCGCGGACGGAGTCGTCGTTGCCCGGAATCACGTAGTCGATGGGCTCCGGATCCGCGTTCGTGTCGACGATCGCGACGACGGGGATGTGGAGGCGGGCGGCCTCCTTGACGGCGTTGGCCTCGCGGACGACGTCGACGATGACGACGGCGCCGGGCTCGGCCGCCATGTCGGCGATACCGGTCAGGTTCTTCTCGAGCTTGGCGAGCTCGCGGCGGAGCATGGAGTTCTCCTGCTTGTGCTCGGAGAGCTCGCCGCCGTTGGCCTTGGCGGTCGCCTGAAGCTGGCGCATGCGCTTGACGCTCGAACGGATCGTCTTCGCGTTGGTGAGCGTGCCGCCGAGCCAGCGCTCGGTGATGTAGAACTGGTTGACGGACGAGGCTGCCTCCTTGACCATCTCGGACACCTGCTTCTTCGTCGCGACGAAGAGGACGCTCTTGCCGGCGAGGATCGTGTCGCGGAGGAACGCGGCGGCCTCGTCGAGGAGGGTGACCGTCTGGGTGAGGTCGATGATGTGGATTCCGTTGCGCTTGTCGAAGATGTAGCCTTTCATCTTCGGGTTCCAGCGCTTGGTCTGATGGCCGAAGTGGAGTCCGGCATCAAACATGTCCTTGAGCGAGACGCCCGTGAGGGCGGATACAGGCATTTCCATTTTGTTCTTCCTTTCAATCGTATTGTTCGATTAATCCGCTTTGTCCGGGGACGGATTACCCCGGATCATTCGCTTCGCTTCGCCCACCATGGACAAAGTGGCGCGTATTATATCAAAATCCCCCCGCACCGCGCAAGTACCCCGCCTGGGGAAAATCAGGGGGGTTGACGGCGCGGGCGGGGATGTGCTATAATTCGCGCCGTCTAGTGAAAACCAGGACAATGACAACTCAGTTTTTCAACAGCTACTGGTGGTGGCGCCGCGCTTGCGAAGCGAGGTAGCCTTGGCTGTTGTCATAAAAATCCAGCACCGCAGGTAACGGCCCCGCTTCGATCGAAGCGAGGCCGTTTCGCTTTTTCCAACAACAAGGCCAACAGGAACAGGACAAATGAACACACAGGAGACATTCGAAAGAATCATGTCGGGGAAGATGCCCGAGGACGAGATGCGCGACGTTCTCGTGGAATACCATGAACGCGGCATAACCGCGGCGGATCTCATGGCCGCCGCGGCCGCGATGCGCGACGCCGGCGTGAGGGTCCGCTGCGACAATCCGGACGCCGTCGACATCGTGGGGACAGGCGGCGACCTCGCGGGGACCTTCAACGTCTCCACGACCGCGGCGTTCATCGCGGCCGGCGCGGGCGTCACGATCGCGAAGCACGGCAACCGCGCCGCCACCTCGAAGTGCGGGACGGCGGACGTCCTGGAGGCGCTGGGATACGACCTCGACACGCCGCCCGACGCGATCGCCGGGAACATCGAGAGGATCGGAATCGGATTCCTCTTCGCCCGGAACCTCCATCCGGCGATGCGCTTCGTCGCGCCCGTCCGCAGGAGACTCGGATTCAAGACGATCTTCAACTACCTCGGACCCCTCACCAATCCCGCGAGAGTGAAGCAGCACGTCATCGGCGTCTCCGACGCCGCGATGGTCCGCCCCTTCGCGGAGGCCCTCGACTCACTCGGCTCGCGCAGCGCCCTCGTCGTCTGCGGCGACAACGGGCTCGACGAGATATCCACCGAGGGCATCACGCGCTTCGCCATGCTCCGCGACGGAATCGTGAGCGAGGGCGAGATCGACATCGCGAAGATCTACGGCAGGACATACGACGTCCGCGAGATCGCCGGCGGAAATCCCGACGAGAACGCGATGATCCTCCGCGGCGTCCTCAACGGCGGACTCCGCGGAGCCTACCGCATGGCGGCCGTCGTCAACGCCGCGGCGGCCATCTGGATCGCCGACATCGCCCGCAGCTTCAAGAAGGGAATCGAAATCGCCGAGGAATCCATCGACTCCGGCAAGGCCCTCGCGAAGCTCGAGGCGTTCCTCGGCGGAAAGAAGGATTCCCCGCCGGACATCCTCGAGATCCTCTCTTCGCGGCGTCGGGCGGACTCCGAGCGCGCATCGCACGTGAGGAGCTTCTCCGCTGCGTTCAAGGGTCCGGGGATCCACGTCATCGCGGAACTCAAGAAGGCGTCGCCGTCGAAGGGACTCATCCGTCCGGGATTCAACCCGACGGAACTCGCGAAGGAGCTGACCGCCTCGGGCGCCGCCGCCCTTTCGGTCCTCGCGGAACCCCATCGCTTCCTCGGCGGCGAGGAATACGTCCGCGCCGCGCGAGAGGCGACGGACCTCCCGATACTCTTCAAGGACTTCGTGACGACGCCCTTCCAGGTCCTGCGCGCGCGCGCGACCGGCGCAGACGCTGTCCTTCTCATCGCGAGGATTCTCGACGGCGAAAAACTCCCGGAACTCCTGGAGACGGTGCACTCCTACGGAATGGAGGCGCTCGTCGAGACGCATTCGTCCGAGGAGATCGCGCGCGCCGTCAGGGCGGGCGCCAGGGTAATCGGCGTCAACTGCCGAGACCTCAGGACGTTCAGGACGGATCCGTCCATAACGGCGAAGCTCCTCGGGGAGATTCCTGACGGATGCGTCAGGATCGCCGAGAGCGGAATAAGGACGGCGGAGGACATGGCGGCGCTGCGCAGGGCGGGAGCGGACGGGTTCCTCGTCGGCGAGACGCTGATGCGCGCCGAACGTCCGGGAGAGGAACTCAGGAAACTGATCTGAAAAGGAAAGGAAAAAAACAAATGACCAGCAACGGACACTACGGTCCCTACGGCGGACAGTACGTCGCGGAAACGCTGATGAAGCCGCTCGCGGACATGGAGAAGGCCTACCATGAGGCCAGGAACGATCCCGGGTTCAAGCGCGAATTCGACGAGATCCTGCACGACTACGTCGGACGCGAATCGCCGATCACGGTGTGCAGGCGCCTGACGGAGCACCTTGGCGGTGCGACGATCGTCCTCAAGCGCGAGGACCTCAACCACACCGGCGCGCACAAGGTGAACAACACGATAGGCCAGGCGCTTCTCGCCCGCAGGATGGGCAAGAAACGCCTCATCGCAGAGACGGGCGCCGGAATGCACGGAGTCGCGACGGCAACGGTCGCCGCGCTCTTCGGGATGCCGTGCGAGGTCTACATGGGCGCGATCGACGTGAAGAGGCAGTCCCCGAACGTCGAGAGGATGAAGATGCTCGGCGCGACGGTGCGCGCCGTCGAGGAAGGCAGCGCGACGCTCAAGGACGCGATGAA
This sequence comes from Kiritimatiellia bacterium, assembly GCA_017418445.1. GTDB lineage: Bacteria > Verrucomicrobiota > Kiritimatiellia > RFP12 > UBA1067 > UBA1067. The sequence continues at coordinate 10,790 of JAFONM010000020.1, read as the reverse complement.
CGAGGCGATACGCGACTGGGTCGCGAACTGCGACGACACGTTCTACGTCATCGGCACGGTGGCGGGCCCTCACCCGTACCCGGAGATGGTCAGGGACTTCCAGTCCGTCATCGGCGTCGAGGCGAGGCGCCAGTGCCCCGAGAAGTTCGGCAGGCTCCCCGACGAGGCGATCGCCTGCGTCGGCGGAGGATCGAACGCGATGGGACTCTTCGCGGGATTCCTCGACGACAGGGAAGTGAGGCTGGTCGGCGTCGAGGCCGGCGGCAGGGGAATCGAGACCGGCGAGCACGCCGCCTCCATCAACGGGGGACGCATCGGAGTCCTCCACGGGGCGAAGACGATGCTCCTGCAGACGAAGTCCGGACAGATAATCGACACGTACTCGGTTTCGGCAGGACTCGACTATCCGGGCGTCGGACCCGAGCACTGCCACCTGCACGACATCGGCCGCGCGGAATACTCCGTCATAAACGACGACGAGGCGGTCGCCGCGTTCGACGCGCTCTGCCGCTACGAAGGCATCATACCCGCGCTCGAATCGAGCCACGCGCTCGCCGAGGCGATCAGGCGCGCGCCGAAGATGCCGAAGGGGTCGATACTCCTCGTGAACCTCTCGGGCCGCGGGGACAAGGACATGGAGAACATCATGGAATACAAGAGGAGGATTGGAAAATGAACAGGCTCTCAAACTGCTTTGCCAGGGCGAAGGAATCGGGACGCCCCGCGTTCATCGCATACCTGACGATCGGATATCCGACGCTGGAGAAGAGCGAGACGGCGATCGACCAGCTGGTCGCGGGAGGCGCGGACATAATCGAACTCGGGGTCCCCTTCTCCGATCCGTTCGCCGACGGCGCGGTCATCCGCTCGGCGGGATACGAGGCGCTGAAGAACGGAGTGACGCTCAGCGACGTCATCGCGCTCGCCGCGCGCGTCCGGGCGAAGCATCCGGAGACGGGACTCGTCCTCTTCAGCTACTACAACCTCATCTTCTCGGCGGGACTCGAGTCCTTCGCCGCGGACGCGGAAAAGGCGGGCGTCGACGGCGTCCTCGCGGTGGATCTTCCGCTCGAGGAGCGCGGAGAGCTCCTTCCCGTGCTGAGAAGGCACGATCTTACGCTCGTACCGCTCATCGCGCCCAACACGCCGATGGAACGCGTGGTGAAGTCCGCGGAGGACCTCGACGACAGCTTCCTCTACGTGATAACCGTGAAAGGCACCACCGGCGCGCGGACGGAACTCCCGCCCGAACTCTCCGACAGGCTCGAGTCGATACGCAAGGCGGTGAAGATTCCGATCGCCGCCGGCTTCGGAGTCTCGACGAAGGCGCAGGCCGCCGAAATCGGGCGGCACGCGGACGGCTTCATCGTGGGGTCCGCCCTCGTGAGGCGTCTCGGCGAGAAAGGGACGCTCGAGGGCGAACTGCTGGCGTAGGGCGCTACCTGTTGAGTCCCTTGTGGTTGAGGAACTCCCAGATGCGTCCGAGATGGCTGTAGCTGCCGGTTCCCGGCGCGGCATTGCGATGGAAGCAGTGGTTGCGCCTGCATAGCGTATGCAGGTCGCTGCCGATGCCCATCCGGCGCATCTGCTCCCACGTCTTGACCGAGTTCATCGCCGCCCATCCGTCCGCGTCGCCGTGGACGAACACCATCGGGCACGTGTCGGGATCGAACGCAAACTCCGGCACGAGCCGCGCAGAATCGCTGTTGCCGCCAGTCTTGTTGTTCATGTCGTCGCCGTCTGTAAGCGCATACGCCGGGTAGATGCCGACGCCCCACTGGACGTTGCACGGCAGCTTGTCGATGTCGTCGACGTTCCAGTAGGAGCGGCTGCGCGAGCTCGTCACGCCCATGAGCGTGAGGTGTCCGCCCGCGGACGAGCCCATGATGCCGATGCGCTTCGGGTCGAGCCCCTTCGCCTCAGCCTCGCTGCGGACGATGCGGATGCAGCGCTGGAGGTCCTGCCACGCCGTCGTGTGCTTCGCCAGGGGAGCGGCGGGACGCGGGGTGCGGTACTTCATCGTAACGACCGCCATGCCCTTCTCGTTCAGGAAGCGCCTGGCGGGCGCAACCTCGAATCCGTAGGGATCGTTGCCGTAGTATCCGCCTCCCGAGTAGATTATCTGGATCGCCTTCGTCGTCAGGTTCGAGGGGATGTACCACTCGAGGTACGGAACGCACTGCTCCTTCTGGAAGTCCGGGGTCTTCCCCTCCGGCCAGAGGTTCTCCTTCGCGTATTTCGAGGGATCGTGGAAGTCCTCCGCGTAGCGGTCCATCAGCGCGACCTCGGGCTTGAGAGGACCCGTGAACTCCATCTGGTTGAGGAACTCCATCGCCCTGTCGAACCAGTTGTCGTAGGCGGCGGCCGCGTCGCCCCTGTCGCCGTGACGCGCCATCCTGTGCTTCGCATCGTCCCATCCCCAGAAGCCGTGGTAGCGGTCCGCGAAGAGATGCAGCTCGGCGGGAACCTTGTTCTTCCTGAGCTCGCGGTAGACGTACGTCGACGCCATCGGCGAATAGGGGTCGAGGCTGCCGTGGAACATGCACATCGGGGCCGTCTTGCTGTCGAACTTGAAGATCGGGTCGAGCTTGACGTCCACCGCCTGTCCGTTCCTGGTGTTGGCGATTCCGAGCCCGTCCGTAAGCGCATACGCGATCGCTCCGGTGATGGCCCAGTTGACGTGGCACGGGACCTCGTCGACTTCGTCCACCTTTTCATAGGCCGGAGTCTGCGAGCTCGTGGCGAGGAGCGTCGCGAGGTGAGAGCCCGCGCTCATCGAGATGGTGCCGATCTTCTCGGGATCGAATCCGCGCTTCTTCGCCTCGCTCCTCACCATCCTCACGGCGCGCTGTCCGTCCGCCCACGCGCTCGCGTAGAACGGAAGGTTCTTCGGACGCGGAGTGCGGTAGACGAAGTTGACGCACTGGAATCCGGCGGCTGTGAACTCCTCTGCCCACAGTTCTATGAGTCCGACGTCGCAGCAGTTGTAGTACCCACCTCCCGAGATGAGAATCATGCAGCATCCGTTGGGATTCGCCGGCTTCGCGCACCAGTCGATGTAGGGCATGCGGTGCTCGGCGGGGACGAAGTCCTTCCTGCCGGACTCGTTCGTCATGGCCGCGATCTGATGTTCCTGGAAGTCGGGGATCTTTCCTTCGGGCCAGAGCGGTATGCGCTCGGCGAAAAGAGCCGTGGCGACAGCCACGGTGACAAGCATGAGAGCGAGCTTAGATTTCATCTTTATGCCTTTTGATGTTGGTGTGCCGACATCCGCCGGACTCGTTCCGACGGTTTGCCTTTATTTTAGCATTTCCGAAGGCGGAGTGCAACGCGGCGCGACACCGCAAAATATATCGGCATTGACATTCTGTTGTCACCCGCCCACTGCGATGCCGTCAAGGGGCGGCCGCCGCCGTCCGGAGGATTCCGCGGCAGCCGGCGAGGACGTCGTTCCAGGTCGACTCGAAGTCGCCGGTGTACCAGGGGTCCGCCACCTCGCGGTCGATGCCGGCGAAGGACATGAGCTGGCGGCACTTGCCCTGCGGATCGCCGTTCGTGAGGCGCCGGAGGTCGTAGGCGTTCTCGTCGTCCATGCCGACGATGAGGTCGCAGCGGTCGTAGTCCGCCCGCGTCATGAGCCGCGCGCGATGCGGACACTCGGTGATTCCGTGGCGGGCGAGTTCGCGCCTCGCGGGCGGATAGACTCCGTTGCCTATCTCGTCCGTATGGAGAGCCGCGGACTCTATCTCGAATCGGTCGGCGACACCCGCCTCCTCGACGAGCCGCTTCATCACGAACTCCGCCATCGGACTCCTGCAGATGTTCCCGTGGCAGACAAAAAGTATCTTCATGGTCTTTTCGGGGAAATCAGTAGAAATTCAGCTTTACCGTCTTGCGGTAGTCGTGCTCGAGGACGTTCGCGAGGCGCCGGACGACGCTGCGGCGGAGTTCCAGGTCCTGCGGAATGTTCGGATCCTGGTGGCACTCGTTCACCTTGGTGCCGACGACGAACTCGATGCGGTCGTGGGCGCCGATCATGCCGAGTATCCTGCGCGCCGCAACGGGTTCCGCCGCGGCGGGACGATGCTCCTCGAGAGCCGAGAGGACGCGTCCGAGCGTGAGAATTCCCTCCGTCGCGAGCGCGACGCCGGGAATTCGTCCGGCAGGAGGCAGCGAGCCGGCGGAGCGCATGTCGGAAAGCGATATCTTCACCTTCGCGCCAAGTTCGCGCTCGAGGATGTTCGCGGTCGTGCCGCCGCAGACGACGACGTGGTCCTCGCCGAGCGTCGCCTGGCGTGCGAACTCGGCGTCGTTCTCGGGATGGAACGGCGGACCCGTCAGGACGCGCATGACGCGCGGACGGCGGACGTATATCACGACGCAGCTCGTATCGTCGCGGCAGACTCCGCGCGTGATGTTGATTGCGGCGCGGGCGATGTCGTTCGAAAGGTCTCGCGCGGAGATTTCGGGATCCGCCGCGAGCCGTTCGCGCGCGAACTTCAGGACTCCGCTGCGGCGAAGTCCGAACTTGAGCTCCTTCGACTCTCCGATTCCGGCCTGGGTGACGCCGTCGGAGCACATGATGATGCGGTCGCCGGGACGGACGTCCGCAACGCACTCGCGCACGGTGCGGTCCGGCCAGTGCGAGCTGACGACGCGCCGTTCCGAAACTGGCGGAATCTCCTCCGTCCCCCTGAGGTGGATGTAGCCGGGATTGCCCATCTCGAGGATCTTCGCGCGTCCGCCAAGCGTGTAGTCGAAGAGCGAGAACGTCGCGTAGCTTATCTTGCGGACCTCGCAGACGGGCAGGGAGTCCATGATGATCTCGACTGACGAGAGGGTCGGCAGATTGGACCGCAGGAAGCGGAGCGCCATCGTCGTCGTCATCGTCGAAAGGACGTGCGCCTTGACGCCGCTGCCGAGTCCGTCGGAGAGGGCCGCGATGTAGCGGTTCTCCTTCTCGACCGTCTGGAAGCGCACGTCGTCGCCACAGGCCGCCTGGCCCGTCTTCGTGTAGAGTGCGCACTCCATCTCGACATGGACGTCGTCAGCCATTCGCCTTGCCAATCCCTTTCATCTTCAGCTTAAAACCAGCCACCAGCCGCCAATCACCCATTCAGATACTCGTCGCTGTCACCGCCGTTCAGCGAGACGCCGACGGTCTTCGACTCGTAGGATCCGGCGATGTCGTTGAGCATTATCTCCGTCTCGGCGATGTGCTCGCCGAAGAGACGCGCGACCTCCTGGACCGTCTGGACGTTCTTCTGTATGACCTCGCGGGCCTTCGCCGCGACCTGTTCGCGGCGAAGCTCGTTTCTGGTCACGTCCTGGACGACGGCGCCGGCCGATTCGCCCCTCGCAATCGGGAAGACGCTGATGTTGACGAGCCTGTCCTTGAGCGGCTGGCGGAACCTCTCGATTTCGCTGCCGTGCTCTAGCGCGCCCGTGAAAAGTTCAGAGAACTCGGGAAGGACGTCGGAGATGTGCATTCCCTCCAGGGATCCGAGCGCCGCGAACACGTCCGCCGCCCCGGAGAGCTCCGCGAACTGCCTGTTGCATTCGATGATCCCGCCGTCGGGTCCGACGAACACGACACCAGCGGGGATATACCGCACAAGGGCGTTCGAGGTCTTCTGGAAGTTGCTCTTGAGGAACGTGTGGCACATCGCCTCCTCGGCCTTGCCGTCGAGAAGCGCGATCGCAAACGCGCGGCACGATTCGTAGCCGCAGGCTCCGCAGTTCACCTCGTCCTCCTTGGACGTCTTGCCTACGCGCGCGAGCGCCGCGGCTATCTCGTCCTCCGTATGCTCGGGACGCGCGGCCTGCTCGGGCGCGTAGTCCGCCTCGACGCAGCCGTCGCCGGAGGATACGCGGATGGGCGCAGCGCGGTCGGTCGCGATGAGCGCGTCGAGGGTGCAGCCGCCCTTCATGGCGGGACCGTTCACGCATCCGCCGGAGCATGCGAGGCATTCGATGAAGATTGGCCGTCCATCCGTCTCCGGCGGAGGCGGCGGAGCCGAGAGGAGACGACGGAGCGCCTCGAGGCCGGAGACGGAGACGTAGCGAATCCTGCCCGAACCGTCCCTGAGCGTGTCGTTCATGCCGCCTTCGACGGAATAGAAGCGCCCTTCCGCGGCGGGTCCAAGCGCGAGCGGCGCCTCTGCCGCCTCCTCCGGGAGGATTCCGCGCTCCTCGAGGAACTTCTCCAGCGACGGGAAGACGAGCGCGAGCGCAAGCTCGTCCGGCGAGCGGTCCGCCTCGTTTTTCTTCGCGGCGCAGGGTCCGAAGAACACGACCTTCGCGTCCTCGCCGTATTTCTCCTTCAGGAGCCGCGCGTGCGCGCGGACCGGCGACGGAACGGGCGATATGCGGTCCGTCCACCCGGAGCGGTACTTTCGGATGAAATCGACGCAGGCCGGACACGCGCTGGAGATCATGACGGACGTGCGGGGTTTCGCGGCGAAGAGCTTCGCGACGCCGGCGCTCACGGCCTCGGCGCCGTGCGCCGTCTCGGAGACGCCCGCGAATCCGGCGGAAATCAGGGCGCCCGCGAGCTTCTCGACGGAGAGTCCGGGGAAGTAGGCGGAATAGCTCGGCGCGATCGATGCGTAAACCCTGGCGCCGGGACGCTCGAGGAGTTCGCGAAGGCGCGCGAGGTCGCTGCGGATTCGCTTGGCGCGGACGGGGCAGACGCGCACGCACTCGCCGCAGCTGACGCAAGACTCGGGGATCACGCTCGCGCTTCCGCCGACGATGCGGATCGCCTTTACGGGACAGTGGCGGACGCACTTGTAGCAGTCCTGGCACTTGTTCTCCACGGTATAGACCGGACTCGTCATGACTGCTTCTCCGGGAAGAGCTGTGCGAGCATGTCGGACATGAGCGAGCGATCGACGCGGGTGTGGACGCGTCCGTTGACGATGACGACGGGGCCGTTCGCGCAGTTGCCTGTGCAGAGGCTCCCATCCAGATCGACGTCCACTTCGTCTTTGAGTCCGCGCCGTTCGAGGAACTCCTCGCAGAATTCGAGGTTGAGCTCGTTGCCGCGCGAGAAGCACGAGCTTCCCATGCAGATGGTGATCTTCGGTTTTTCCATGGTTGGCAGTGGGCCGTGCGGTTTCACGGCTCAATCTGACGCTATTATACCCTATCTTGCGCCAGTCCGCAAGGGAGTCCGCCCGCTCACCTGATGAATATGTGTCCGGGGACGTGGAGGAGATCGGCGAGAAGGAGGAAGTCGGATCCGAGCCGGTTGATCGGTGCGTCGACCATGAGCGGAGCCAATACCACGTTCGTCTGTCCGAGCGCGAGCGGCGCCAAGGCGCCCTGAAGAAAGTCCATGGGTGCACGTCCGTTGACGTCGGACGAGGAGAGCGTCGAAGACGCGGATGCCAGCGGCCAGGAGTTCGTGCCGGAGAGAAACGTGAAACTCGAGCCGGAATCCAGGAGCATGGGACGCGTGGAGCCGTCGGGCAGCGTGGCGAGAAGTTCGTAGCACCCGGAGGAGTCGAGGCGAGACGGGATGCGGACGAACCCCTGCCGGACTTCGGACGGCTTGTCGACGAAGACGAGCTCCGAACGGGCGAGCGAGAGGACGAAGCGCGTCGGACGCAGGACGTCCATTCCGAGGATTCCGTCGATGTTGCATCCGACGGACCTGTCGAGGTGCGAGAGGTCGAGCGCCATCACGCCATCGACCTGAATGTCGCGTCCGCCGACGGCAAGCCTCTTCGCCGGCATGAACTTCGGCGGCGTCTCCACATTTGAGGTGCCGACCATCAGCGGATCGACAAGAGCCGCGCCCGGAAACGAGTTCGTGACGAATTCCATGTCGAATGTCGTGTGGGAGGCGCCGGTATCGAGGATGAGCGTTGCGGACTTCCCGTCCAGCGAGACGGAGACGAGCGGCATGTGGTTACCCGGACGGACCGATATCGGCACGACGGTGGCTGCGCACGCGCATTGCGCGACGAAGAGTAGCAGCAGTTTCTTCATGGCATAATTATACCATTATTTCGGCCGGAAGGCGAGACGCGTCCCCATTGCGCGGGGATGGTGGATTTGGTAGAATATCGCCTGAGGAAACAATCGAAAATGCTCAAGCTAACAAGACCACTTGCGGTGTTCGACCTGGAGACGACCGGCGTAGCCGCGCGACGCGACAGGATCATCGAACTAGCCGCGATAAAGGTGATGCCTGACGGGACGGAAATCCCGAAGTGCTGGCTCCTTAATCCGACCGTTCCGATTCCCCCGGAGACCTCGGCGATACACGGGATAACGGACGACATAGTGAAGGACTGTCCGACCTTCGCGGACAAGGCGGACGAGATATTCGAGTTCTTCAGGGACTCGGACCTCGCGGGATTCAATTCCGACCGCTTTGACATCCCGTGCCTCGAGGAGGAGTTCGCCCGCGTCGGCAAGAACTTCGCCCCTTCGCAGAGGAAGCACGTGGACGTCCAGAGAATCTACCACAAGAAGGAGCCGCGCGACCTCTCGGCGGCGGTCCGGTTCTACCTGAACCGCAACCACGACGGAGCGCACGGAGCGGAAGCGGACACTCGCGCGACGCTCGAGGTCCTGAAGGCGCAGATGGAGAAATACGCGGACCTTCCGCAGACCGTCGAAGAAATGGACGAGTACCTCGTCCCGAACGATCCGCTCAACGCCGACCGCAACGGCACCCTCAGGTGGCGCATAGAGCCGGGCAAGACGCCCGAACTGACGGTGAACTTCGGCAAGAAGAAGGGAGAGAGCCTCAGGAAGCTGCTCCTCAACGAACCCAACTACCTGCGATGGATCGTCAAAGGCGACTTCGACACGGAGGTCCGAATGATCGTCAAGGACCTCCTCGAGAACGGACGTCTTCCTCCTGCGCCCGGAATCCAATGAAAGTCATAGATACGGAAATCGAGGGCGTGAAGCTCGTCGAACCAGACATCCACCGCGACTCGCGCGGATACTTCTGCGAGACCTACAGCGAGGAGCGCTACAGGAGGGCCGGCATCACGGCAACCTTCGTCCAGGACAACGAGAGCATGTCCTCGAAGGGAGTGGTGCGCGGGCTCCACTGGCAGGCGGATCCGCACTCGCAGGCGAAGCTGGTGCGCGTAATTCGCGGGGCCGTGTGGGACGTGGCGGTCGACGTGAGGAAGGGTTCGCCCACATTCGGCAGGCACGTTGCGGCCACGCTTTCGGCCGAGAACGGACGACAGTTCTTCATTCCGCGCGGCTTCGCCCACGGCTTCATCGTACTGGAGGACGACACGCTCTTCAGCTACAAGTGCGACAATCCCTACTGTCCGGAATCCGAGCGTGGAATCCGCTTCGACGATCCAGAGCTTGGGATTGTCTGGCCGGACATCGGAGTGCCGCTGAAGCTGTCCGAAAAGGACACGCGCCATCCCCTTCTCTCGGCGCTCTGATCCGCGATGGCGGTCAGATGCGGACGAGCAGGTCGTTGCGGACGAGCGCCCTGACGGCGTCGCAGTCGAGCGTGTGCCCGGAGCGATAGCTCACGACGGTGCCCGCGAAACGATCGGGGCCGGTGAGCGAAAGAGCAGCCATCAGGTCGAGCGTCGCGCGGTGCCATACGGGCTCCAGGAACTTCTCGCCGACCGGGAAGCGAAGGTCCTTCGTGTAATACTTCCGCTTTCCGTGGATGAGGATGTTCCTGTCGTTGTAGCCGAGGTTGCGCGTCGCGGCGAAGAACTTGCCGATCGTCTTCGCGAGGATGTACTGCTTGCGCGTCGCGTTGGTGCGCGCGAGGCTCGCGTACCGGAATGTCTCAGGGGTCACGTCGAAGAGGACGCGCTGCTCGCGAATCACGGTGTTCCAGCGTATCGCGCAGTCGATTCGCAGGTTCGTCTCGCCCGGCTTGGCGGGGAGGAAGAGAAGGAAGTCGCCCCTGCTGCCGCCGAATGCAACGGGTTCCGACACAGTCACGTATGTCGCGAAATCCTCCTTCTCGACGATCTTCGCGTGCTCGACGGACTTTATGAGCGGAAGCGAAGACTGGTCGAAAAGAGGCGGATCGCCGGAGTTCACCTTGAGGACTACGTCGTCGAGTCCGATTCCGTTCTTCAGCGCGATGATGTGCTCCACCATTCGCAGGTAGTTGTGCGGAGATCCGGAGCGGAGAACGAGGTTCTGCGCGCTGGTCCAGAGGTTCGAAATGTCGACGAACGTGTCGAGCTGCGTCGGAAGGTCCATCCTGCGTATCCACCATCCGGGACGCTTCGAAGGCGCGAAAGTGAGGGTCTGCTTGCAGCTGCCCTCGAACGTTCCGACGCCGGCGACCGACGACTCCTCCGCTATCGTGGTCCTGCGGACGGGAAACGGCGATACGCGGGCCGGCGCGAGGCGGGTCTCGTCGATCGCCTGCGCGCTGAAGGTCCGGTACGCGGCGGCGATGGCCGCCGCGTCGCCGAAGACAACTTTTCCGATCTCGTAATCGGACATTCGCTTGCTGGTTAGTGGCAGAGCGTGTAGAGGATGCCCGCGACGACCGCGGAGCCGATGACGCCCGAGACGTTCGGACCCATCGCCTGCATGAGGATGAAGTTGGTCGGATTCTCCGAAAGCGACACCTTGTTCGAGACGCGCGCCGCCATCGGGACCGCCGAGACGCCGGCGGAGCCGATCAGCGGATTGATCTTCTCCTTCGAGAAGACGTTCATGAGCTTCGCCATCAGAACGCCCGCGGCAGTGCCCACGCAGAAGGCGACGAGTCCGAGCGCGAGGATGCCGAGCGTCGTCCCCGAGAGGAACTTCTCGCACGCGAGCTT
>JAFONM010000019.1 GCA_017418445.1 Kiritimatiellia bacterium | reverse complement strand
ATGACGATGAACCTTGCAGCATTCTGGTGGCGCAGCCTCGGTCCTACGATCGGAGGCGCGCTCCGTCATTGCTGAAAAGCCAGACGCCAGAGCAAGAAGGCACGGAAGTGCGGCCCCGATCCGAAGGATGAGGGGCCGCTTCTTTTTTACAGAATAAAAAACCAAAGGAGACAGGCAAATGATGACAAGACGCATGACGCAGGAGGAATACGACGCCAAGGCGAAGGGCGGAGGCGTCATTCCCGTATACCGCGAGTATCTCGCGGACATGGAGACTCCGGTATCGGTTCTGTCGAGGACCGGCGACGCGGACGCGTTCCTCCTCGAGAGCGTGGTCGGAGGCGCGGGAGCGAGATATTCGTTCCTCGGCGTTGATCCCAAGACGGGGGTCTTCGCGCAGTCGGGAGCGACTTTCCTGCGCTCCGCGGGCGGAGGGACCGAACTTCTGCCGGAGGCGGACATCCTGGACGCTCTGAGACGAATCGTGAATGCGCGCGGATTCCGTCCCGATCCATCGCTCCCGCCGTTTCAGGGCGGCGCGGTCGGGTTCCTCTCCTACGACGCCGTCTCGCGTTTCGAGCCGAAGGTTCCGCGCCGCGACGAGCAGGGGACTCCCACGGCGGCGTTCATGATTGCCGAGAACATCCTTGTCTTCGACGGACTCAGGCGCACGGTAATGATAATCGTCGCGGCGGACACGGCCGATCCGGACGCGTTCGCGAAGGCGGCGGACAGGATAGACGAGCTCTACGCGAGGTTCTTCCTCAGGGAGCGCCGCGCGCCGCGTCGCCGCGTCGCCGGAGATTCCGCACCGTTCGTCCCGGAAATGACCGAGGCGGAATTCGAGGACATCGTCGCGAAGTGCAAGCGCGACATACTTAACGGCGAGGTCATCCAGGTCGTCCCGTCCCAGAAGTTCACCAAGGAGTCCGACGTCGATGACGTAGCCCTCTACCGTTCGCTTCGGATGGTCAATCCCTCCCCGTACAACTTCTTCATGCGCATCGGCGGACGCTCGCTCGTGGGGTCTTCGCCGGAGGAGCTCGTGAAACTCAACGGGCGCAGGTGCACGACGTGTCCGATCGCCGGGACCCGCGCGAGGGGCGCGACCGAGGCCGAGGACCTCGCGAACGAGCGAGACCTCAGGGAGGACGTCAAGGAGAACGCCGAACACGTCATGCTCGTCGACCTTGGACGAAACGACCTGGGACGGGTCTCCGAGACGGGGAGCGTGAAGGTCGAGGACTTCGCGCACGTCGAGCGCTATTCGCACGTGATGCACCTCGTGAGCGAGGTGGAGGGAATCCTGGAGGAAGGGAAGGACGGATTCGATCTTCTCAGGGCGGCGTTTCCGGCGGGGACGCTCACCGGCGCCCCGAAGATCCGCGCGATGCAGCTCATTGCCGACTACGAGAAATCCCCGCGCGGCATCTACGGCGGCGCCGCGGGGTACTTCAGCTATTCGGGCGACATCGACTTCGCGATCGTCATAAGGACGCTCGTCAAGAGCGGACGGACCCTTACGATGCGCGCAGGCGCGGGAATCGTCGCCGATTCCGATCCGAAGAAGGAATACCAGGAAACAGTCAACAAGTCCAAGGCCGTCTTCGAGGCCGTCAAGTTCGCGGAGGAGGAGCTATGATACTCATGATAGACAACTACGATTCCTTCACCTACAACCTCGTCCAGGCTTTCAGGGGACTGGGCGCGGACATGGAGGTCGTGAGGAACGACAAGATCGACGTGGACGGAATCGCCGCCCGGAATCCCGCGGGAATCGTCTTCTCGCCGGGTCCGGGCAATCCGGATACGGCGGGCGTCACGCTCGAGGCGGTGAAGGCCTTTGCCGGGAAGATTCCGCTTTTCGGGGTCTGCCTCGGACACCAGTCGATCGCCCAGGCGTTCGGCGCAAGGATCGTTCACGCGCATAAGCTCATGCACGGCAAGGCGAGCAGGATACGGCACGACGGGAAGGGCGTCTTCAAGGGGCTCTCCCAGGGGTTCTCGGCGATGCGCTACCATTCGCTCGCCGTGGAGCGGGCGAGTCTGCCCGACGTCCTCGAGATTTCGGCCGAGGCCGAGGACGGAGAGATAATGGGACTTCGCCACAGGACGCTTCCGATCGAGTCCGTCCAGTACCATCCGGAGTCCATAGGCACTCCCGAGGGCGTGAAGCAGCTCGAGAACTTCCTGAAGATGCTGCAATGACAGGTCGGGCGGCCCGGCGGATGCCGAATGGGCGCGTCGGCCGTATCGGCCCGGACTATTGCACTTTCGGGTCCAAAAATAGTATAATATCCAACCTATCGTTCCGCCGGATAATCTCTTGGAACGGTAGAACACGAAAACCGATAAACTCTAAAGAAAAGGAAGAAAGAAATGGGAAGGGCATATAACTTCTCCGCGGGTCCTGCGACGCTCCCGCTCGAAGTGCTGCAGCAGGTCCAGGCGGACCTCGTCGACTACAAGGGAACGGGGATGTCCGTGATGGAGATGTCCCACCGCGGCAAGGACTACGACCAGATCCACAACGAGGCGATCGCGAACTTCAAGGAGCTCTGCGGAATCGGCGACGACTACGAGGTCCTCTTCGTCCAGGGCGGCGCGTCCCTCCAGTTCTCCATGATTCCGATGAACTTCCTCGGCGCCGGACAGACGGCGGACTACGCGAAGGAAGGCACCTGGTCGGGCAAGGCCCTCAAGGAAGCCAAGATCGTCGCGGCCCTCCGCGGCGCGAACGCGAACACGATCTGCGACTGCGCGAAGGACATCCCCACGAGGATGCCTCGCGACGACGAGTGGAAGTTCTCCGAGAATCCGGTCTACACCCACATCTGCACGAACGAGACGATCTCCGGCGCGCAGCTCAAGAAGATTCCCGAGGTGAAGGGCGTCCTTATCGCCGACATGTCCTCCGACATCCTCGGCATCGACCGCGACTTCACGAAGTTCGACATGTTCTACGCCGGCGCCCAGAAGAACCTCGGTCCGGCCGGCATGGCCGTCGTCGCGATCAAGAAGGAACTCGCGGCGAAGGGCGCCGAGAACATCCCGACGATGCTCCAGTACAGGACGTTCGTCGACAACAAGAGCCTCTACAACACGCCGCCGTGCTTCTCGATCTACGTCTTCGGCGAGGTCATGAAGTGGGTGAAGAAGATGGGCAAGGCCAATCTGTTCAAGCTCAACGACGAGAAGGCGAAGAAGATCTACGACGTCATCGACTCGACGGAGTTCTACCGCGGCACCGCTCTTCCCGAGTTCCGCTCCAACATGAACGTCACCTTCCGCCTCCCCACCGAGGAGCTCGAGGCCAGGTTCGTCGCGGACGCGAAGGCTCTCGGAATGAGCTCTCTCAAGGGACATCGTTCCGTCGGCGGAATCCGCGCCACGATCTACAACGCCTTCCCGACGGCCGGCGTGGACGCGCTCGTCGCGTTCATGAAGGACTTCGAGAAGAAGAACGGCTGAGTTTCGGCCAAGGGGGGATATATGAAGGCAGTCGCTCGCCATGTCGCAGGTGCAGTGCTCGCGGTCGTCGCGGGCGGCTGCTTTCAGATGAAGAACAGCGCTCCGGCCGAACCGGAGCGCTCGTACGTGTTCCTCCCGGGGCGCGCGGCGGACTGGTCCGGCGCGAAGTGGATTTCCGCCGTCAACGCCCCCGAGCCCGTCCGCGAGAAGAACGGACAGGGGCCGGCGCCCGAGGGAACGAGCGTCTTCTACGGATACGAGAAGAACGACAAGGACGTCCAGAGCGCGATTCTCACCGCGTCCGGGCTCGGCGTCTTCAACGTCTTCGTCAACAACACCCGTGTAGGCGACGAGGTCCTGAAGCCGGGATTCACCCACAACAGAAAGACGAAGCGCTCCTTCGCCTACGATGTCACTCCGATATTCAACTGCGCCTCCGGAGCGACGAACGAAATCTCGGCCATGGTGTCCACCGGATGGTGGAACGACCGCGTAAACGGCAGCAAGGGCCACAAGAGCGCGTTCATAGCCGTTCTCGAGATGACATACGCCGACGGATCGAAGAAGCGCTTCACGACGGATACCTCCTGGACCGCAGGAGTCGGCGGACCCGTCCTGAGAGCCGGCATATTCGACGGCGAATACTACGACGCGAGGAGGACCGCTGTCGACGTCACGCCTGCCGTCGAGAATACCGAGTTCAAGGGCGAAATACTTCCTCAGAGCGGGGCCTCGGTCTACATGCGGCGCGATCTTGCGATGAGGGCGAGGCAGGCGTACGTATGGAAGGGCGTCACGGGCGCGAACGACAAGGCGTTCGGACGCGTCATCAGCCTTCGCGACTGCACCAATTCGCCCCAGATAGACATTTGGCCCGGCGAGACGCTCGTGCTCGACTTCGGACAGAACGCGTCAGCGGTTCCGCGCTTCAGGGCGGTCGCGGAGGCTGGCACCAGGCTCACGATACTTCCCGCAGAGATGCTCAACGACTCCAACGGACTCAAGAGCCGCGGCAACGACGGACCGGAAGGCTCCGTCTACCGCGCCAACCTGCGGTGCCCGAACGGAATGCGCATCGAGTACACCTTCCATGGAGCGGGCGTCGATTCGTACATGCCGCTCTACACGTTCTTCGGTTACCGCTACGTCTCCGTCACCGCGACGGCCCACGTCAAGTTCAAGCTGTTCGAGTCGATTCCGATAACCTCCATCGCCCGCGGAATGGAACGCGGCTCGATCGAGACCGGACGCGACGACGTGAACCGTCTCATAGCGAACGTATACTGGGGACAGCTTTCCAACTATCTTTCCGTCCCGACGGACTGTCCGCAGCGCAATGAGCGCCAGGGATGGATGGCGGATACGCAGGTCTTCGTCAGGGCGGCGAGCTACAACGCGGACGTCCTCGGCTTCATGCGCAAGTTCCTCCGCGACGTGCGCGACACGCAGGAGGATGCCGGATCCTATTCGTCCGTATCGCCGGAGGGAGAATACGGCCCGGCTGGATACGAACGCCTCGGCTGGTCCGATGCAGGCATTATAATCCCCTGGACGATGTGGCGCCAGTACGGCGACACGGACATCCTCCGCGAGCACTGGAATTCGATGGAACGCTTCATGAACTGGCTCGCCGACAACCGCTATGCGAAGGGCGAGGCCCTTAAGTTCCAGTATGCGGACTGGCTCAGTTTCGAGGACTACGAGGATTGTTCCGGCACCGCCTGGAAGAAGGGCAAGGGGTGGCGCGAGCCTCTTCCCGAGGCCGCCCTGTACTGGAAATATCTTGGCGGATGCTATTGGCTCATGGATTCGCGCATGATGCTCGACATGGCGAAGGCGATCGGCGACAGGGATGCCGAGGCGAGGTACGCGAAAATGTCCGCCGATGCTCTCGCATATGTCAGGAAGGACATTCTCGAGGACGGACGCATTCCCGAATGTCTGCGCAAGATGCAGACTCCGGCGCTGTTCGCGCTGCATCTCGGAATTCTCGAGTCCCAGTCCGAAGTCGAGGCGACGCGCAAGGCTCTTCTCGAGAACATCAAGGCGCACGGAGACTGCCTGCAGACCGGTTTCCTCGGGACCTCCATCCTCATGGAGACGCTCACCTGCCAGGCGCACGCGCCGGACGTCGCATACACGCTTCTCCTGCAGCACAGGAATCCGAGCTGGCTCTATTCCGTAGACCAGGGCGCGACGACGATATGGGAGCGCTGGAACAGCTACACGAAGGAGAACGGATTCGGCCCCGTCGGCATGAACAGCTTCAACCACTACGCCTACGGCGCGGTCCTCGCGTGGCTCTACGAGTACGCGGCCGGCATCAGGCCCGGTCCCAGGGGCGGATTCGACGAGGAGTTCGTCCTCGCTCCGATACCCGATCCGCGCCTCGGCTACGTCCGCGCGGCCTTCCGCAACGGGAAGGGCGGCATAATCAGGAGTCAGTGGAACTACACCCAGGAGGGACAATGCATGTGGATGTTCACCATCCCGGCCGGCACGAAGGCGACGGTCGTCGCCAACGGACATTCGTCCGTATACGGTCCCGGCACCCACACCCTCGAGATAGTCAAGTGAGACCTTAAGATGACGGCTACCAGGAGACAGGCCCGCGAGTGGGCCATTCAGATGCTCACTGCGGCGGACGTGAATCCTCCGGACGACGTCCGGATGTTCATGGACTCGTTCTGGGAGGAGATTGCACTCGGGCTTCCCGACGACCGCTCTGAGCCTGTCGCCGTCAAGGGCAAGCTCAAGGCCTTTGCGGAGGAGCGCGTAGCGGGAGTGCTCGAGAAGCGCGACGAAATCGACGCCATCATCTCTCCTCTGCTGGAGAACTGGGACTTCTACCGCCTCGGCACGGTCGAGCGCGCGGTTCTCCGCATGGGTATCTGGGAGCTCGGCAACACGGACGTTCCGCGTCCGGTCGTCATCAACGAGGCGATCGACCTCGTGAACTGGTTCTCGTCGCCGCGATCGCGCCAGATTGTCAACGGCATACTCGACAAGTACGCCAAGAGCCTTCCGTGACCGAGACCGACACCAATTTCCTCTGGCAGGCATTGAGGTGCGCCGAAAAGGGCGAAGGACACACTCGTCCCAATCCTCCCGTCGGCGCAGTCATAGTCAGGAACGGCAAGATCATCGGCGAAGGCTGGCACAGGCGCTGCGGAGGAGACCATGCCGAAGTTGCGGCGATAAAGAACGCGGCGAAGCACGGCAGTTCCGTCAAGGGCGCGACCATCTACGTGACGCTCGAACCTTGCTCGAAGCCGGGACGCGTCGGGGCGTGCACGGACGCCATTGTCGCCGCAGGAATCAAGAAGGTCGTCTACGCCGTGCCCGATCCGAATCCCGAGAACCGTGGACGTGCGAAGCGCGTCCTCGCCAGGCACGGCGTCGAGTGCGTCCGTCCCTGCCGCGCAAATACCGATCCGGCGGAATGGGATGCATGCGGCGGAATGAAGACCCTCGTCAAGGCGGCGACCCGCTTCATCGCCCCGTTCGCAAAGCATGTGGCGACGGGGATGCCGTTCGTGACAGTGAAGCTTGCGATGTCCCTGGACGGGAAAATCTGCGACGACTTCGGAAACGCGAAGTGGATATCTTCCGCCGCGTCCCGCAAATGTACAGGCTGTCTCCGGGAATGCGTCGACGCCATAATGGTCGGGGCGGAGACGGTCCGCAGGGACAATCCTTCGCTCCTCTCCCACGGGAAGCGCAACGACGATCTTGTCCGCGTGGTGATTTCCAGGTCAGGAAAGCTTCCCGGGAAGGCGCAGATCTTCACGGACGGCGCTCCCAACGAGACGCTTGTCTACCGCGATGCGCGCAAGGCGCTCGAGGACCTCGGACGCAAGGGCGTGATGCACGTTCTCTGCGAGGGCGGACTCAACCTCGTCCGCTCGCTGGTTGAGCAAGGTCTGGTCGACCGCTGGTTCAGGATTACGAGTCCGATCGTCATCGGCTCGAAGCCGCTTTCCAGGGCGACGCGGTTCCATCTGGTAGAGGCCGGCTTCTCCGATTCGTTCGCCGGCGACTGCGAAGGCGTGTACGATTTACTGGAGGTGTGATGCGATGTTCACGGGATTGATACAGAGAATCGGCACGGTCAGGCGCGTTTCGCGCGGTGCGGGACTCGTGCTCGAAATCGCGGCGGACAAGCCCTGGGGTTCTCCTCTGGAGGAAGGCGAGTCCGTCGCCGTCGACGGCGTTTGCCTTACCGTCGTCAAGTGCGACGGTTCGCGTTTTACCGCGGACGTCCTCCGCGAGACTGAGTCGCGTACGGGGCTTGCCGACCTGGTTCCCGGAGCGAAGGTGAACCTGGAGCGTGCGCTCCGTGCGGGCGACGCGATGGGCGGACACATCGTGCAGGGCCATGTCGACTGCCGCGGAACGATCATCGCGAAGGAAACCAAGGGCAGGGACTTTCAGCTGCGCGTCAAGTGCGGAAGGGTGCTGGCCGCGGAATCGGTCCTCAAGGGATCCGTCACGATCGACGGAACGAGCCTCACCATTTCCGGGCTCGGGGATGACTGGCTTGCAGTCGACCTCATCCCCGCCACGGCGGCGGAAACCACGCTCGGCGCGAAGAAGGTCGGCGACAACGTCAACCTCGAAGGCGACATCGTCGGCAAGTACGTTGCCAAGTCCGCCTCCTCGGCTGGCCTTACCGAAGAAAAGCTCCGCACCGCCGGATTCATTGATTGATCCCATCATTCTTTTGCAAGATGTCACGTGTTTTGAAATACGAAAATATTTATCGTTAATCAATAATTCATTATTGCATTACGATAATAAATGTGATATCATATCAGCCGTTCCCTGTTAATAAGGAGGTTGAAATGGATAAAAAGTTCATATTGTCCAGGTTGTTGACGGTCGTGTTCGCATTGATGACGGTCGGTTTGGCGATTTTGGGTCCCTACCTGGTGGATCTTGTATGCGCATGGTATGCAATTCCGCGGAATACCCTTGGCAACGTGCTGCTGGTTTCTGGATATGCCTGTGCCGCAGTCGCGATGCTGGCGCTCTATGAGATATTCAGACTTCTTTCGTCGATTGCCAAAGGAGAAGT
Organism: Kiritimatiellia bacterium; assembly: GCA_017418445.1. Lineage (GTDB taxonomy): Bacteria > Verrucomicrobiota > Kiritimatiellia > RFP12 > UBA1067 > UBA1067. The sequence goes on along the minus strand of JAFONM010000019.1, from coordinate 37,114 downwards.
CTTCTCGTCGTCCAATGTCGGTCGCTTCAGGACGATGGCGATATTGTGCGCAGCCGCCGGAGTGATTGCGCTTGCCGATTGCATCGTGACGAGGCTGTACTTTCTCGGTTTGATAGGCCTCAGCGCGCTATTCATGGGACTCCTCGTCCTCGTCGTCGGCGATGCATTCGACAGCGCCAGAAGAATGAAGGGCGAACTCGATCTAACGATTTGAGGAGGGCGCGAAATGTCCATCAGGGTACACATAGACATCATGCTCGCCCGGCGGAAGATGAGCGCGGGCGACCTCGCCAATGCGATAGGAATCACGCCGGCGAACCTTTCGATACTCAAGAACGACAAGGCAAAGGCTGTTAGGTTCTCGACTCTCGAGGCGCTGTGTCGCGTCCTCGACTGCCAGCCGGGCGATATCTTGACTTTCGACAACGAAAAGGAGGACTGAACATGTCTGGCGAAACTGAAGCGAAGATGGGCAGGATGGCTGCGCTGGGACTGCTTGCCGCGGTCCTTGTCAGCTATGTCGCCGCGTTCGGATACACGCGATGGTGCCTCGTGGGCCTCGCACGCGAAACTGTGCGGATTGGATATCCGACCTTCGCCGCAGTTTTCGTGTGCACCGTGGAATTCGCGGCGCGGGCGATGGGACGGAAGGGGCCGGCGTGGCATTGGTTCTGGGCGGCGTGCTGGCTCGTTCTCTCCGCGTCGATCGGATGCTGGGGATTCCATCCTTTCCCGATAGGTCAATGGGAGTTTCTCGTTTGGCACGCATTGGCGATCTACTGGGTTCTCGCCCGCAGCGGCGTTCTGGGCGAGGGAAGGAGCGGCATCATGCTTCCGCTCGACTTCTTTCTGGGTTCCTGTGCGGGGTTTGCAAACATGCTTCTCAGGACGCGTTCCGTCCTCAGGTCGATTGCGGGGCTCCGCGGCGACGTCACGGCCGCGGGAGCGAAGCGGTTGTCCGGAATCGTCGCGAGTCTTTTCATCGCGGCCGGAGTCTCGCTCGTCGCCTGGGCTCTCCTGGCAAGCGGGGACGCGAAGTTCGCGTCCTTCACGGACAGACTTGGCGATTTCGCATTCAAGGTGCTCGACTGGATCGTTGAGCAGATATCCGGAATCACCCTCGTATCGTTCATGATTTCGATTCCGGCGGGAGCGTGGCTTTTCGGACTCGTCGGAGGGAGCCTGCGCCGTGGAGCGCCGTTCGTGGGGCGTCCCGCATTTGACAGATTTCTCGGGCTCCTTCCTCGTCTTCCGCGTGCGGCTGCAGTGACTGTCCCTTTGTCGCTCCTGATCCTCTACCTCGTCTTCTTCGGAGTGCAGGCGGCCGACTTCTCCGTCGCGGTTGTGGCGGACGAGCCCATGAGCGCGCACAGGGCGTGCATCTTCGCCGTCGGCGGATTCTGGTATCTGTTCTGGATCATGGTCCTCGACTTCGCAATCCTTGGCGGGCTCCACTACCTCTGCGGCAACGTGTCCAAAGAGAAAAGGGCGATCCGCATCCTCCTTGCGGCGTTCCTCGTGGCCGGCTTCGCGGTCGGCCTTCTCGGAGGATGGAAGCTCTGGAACTACATCCAGCTGGGACTGACTCCGCGACGCCTCCTGTCGGCATGGTTCCTGTGCGTCATGATGGTCTGGAACGCCCTTGCGTTCGCAAGGCTGTTCGTTCCTTTCCAGGCCGTTCGCTGGGCCATATGCACGATAGGCGCACTCTTTGCGCTTCTCTGTGCGATTCCCGTATTGAAAATCTGCGTTGTCACTTGACGTCATCGTTTTTCCCGGGCAGCTTCGTTCAGGCCGGAGTCGATTTCGAGGCTCCGTCGCCCTCGAACCGACATCCGGCTTCGTTTCCACACAACATAAGGGCGTTTTGGTATAATATGCGGCCATGCGAGTCGTATTCATGGGATCTTCCGGGGCTTCGGCCACCTGCCTTCGCGCAATACTGCGCGAACGTGAGCTCGAGGTCGTCGGCGTCGTCACCCAGCCGGACCGTCCGGCCGGGCGTGGCAAGACGCTGACTCCGTGTCCCTGCAAGGCGTTCGCCGTCGAACAGGGCCTCACGGACATCATTACTCCGGAGAACGTGAATTCCGAAGATTCGCTCGCGCAGCTTCGCGCCTGGAAGCCCGACGTCATAGCGGTCGTAGCATACGGACAGTTCCTGAAGAAGACGATTCTCGATCTTCCCCCGATGGGATGCGTAAACTGCCATTTCTCGCTTCTTCCGAAGTACCGCGGGGCATCGCCTGTCGTCGCCGCCATCGCCGCCGGCGACCGCCTCACGGGCGTCAGCGTCATCAAGATGGGCATCGGCATGGACGACGGTCCGGTGCTTATGCAAAGCTACGAGCCTATTTATTCGGATGCTACCGGCGGAAACCTCATGGACGGCCTCGCGATCACCGGCGGGGTCACGCTTGCGAAGGCGCTTGTCCTCATGGGACGCAACGCGCTTCCGCCGCCGATTCCGCAGGACGACAAGTTCGCGACGTTCGCGCACAAGCTCAAGAAGACGGACGGACTCATTCGCTGGGACGATCCCGTCATCGTGACGGAGCGCAGGATCCGCGCCTATTCGCCGTGGCCTGGGTGCTACACGTTCCTTCCCGAACGTTTTCGCAGGAAGGGCAACACCGGACGACTTGTGGTCGTCGAGGCCGATATAGTCAAGACGATGGAGAATGGCTGGCGCGATGCGAAGCCGGGGACCGTCCTCAAGTGCGTCACCTCGAGACAGAAGGGCTCGCCCTTCCGCGGTACGGGTCCCATAGTGAAGTGTCTCGACACGGCGCTCATGCTCACCAAGATCAAGCCAGAGGGCTCTAAGCTCATGGACGGCGGGGATTTCCTCCGCGGACGTCCGCTTGTCGCGGGCGAAGACCTGCTTCTCGAAGCGCTACCGTGAGGCTCGCGATCCTTTCCAACGTGACGACCGAAGTCCTCGCGGGACTCCTCCGCGAGCGTCACGAAGTGTGGCTCCCGTCCGGTTTCGGCGCATGGATGGAGACGGCGCTCGCGCCTTCCGCGGAAATGAAGTCGTTTGAGCCGGAGGCGATCGTCCTCATTCTCGACAGATCGCACGCGTCCTTCGACGACACTTCCGTCGAACGGGCATTGGATTCCCTCAAGGCGTCATTTCCCGGGACTCCGGTGATCGTGCCCGACCTCGAGGATCTTGCGGACGAGGCTGGATCGTTCTATGACGAGCGAATGTGGAAGCTCGCTTCCATGCCCTGGTCGCTCGAAGGACTGCGCTCGATAGCGTCGGAGACGGACAGGCTTCTCGCGATGAGAAGAGGCGGACGCAAGAAGGTCCTGGCGCTCGATCTCGACGGAGTCCTGTGGGACGGGGCGGTCGGCGAAGACGGTGTGGACGGAATCGCACCTCGCACGGAATTCCAGAGCGGCGTCAAGGCCCTTGAGAATGAAGGAGTCCTGCTCGTCGTCCTCTCGAAAAACAATGCCGACGATGTCGCGAATGCGTGGAAGCGCCCGGGCATGGTTCTTAAGGAATCGGATTTCGTCGCGATGCTGACGGACTGGGAACCCAAGTCTGAGAACCTGGCGAAGTCGGCGAAGATGCTGAACCTTGGGACGGACTCGTTCGTCTTCGTGGACGACAATCCGGCGGAGCGCGCGGAAATGCGGGCGCGAATGCCCGAGGTGTCGGTCGCGGAATTCCCTGTCACGGTGCGCAGGCTGAGACGGCTGTATTTCCCGCCGGTCGCAGTTACGGCAGAGGATCTCGGGCGCACGGAAATGTATCGCGCCGAGGCGGCGCGGAAGGGTGTTGCGGAAGGCCGCTCGCTTGACGACTACCTGAAGGACCTCGAAATCAGGACGGACGTCCACGTGATGCGCGACGACGAGATTCCGCGCGTAGCGCAGCTCTCCCGAAAGACGAACCAGTTCAACGTTTCCGGCAACAGATACACGGATGCGGAAGTCGGACGCTTCGCCGCCGACAAGTCGCATCTCCTGGTGACGATGCGCGTATCGGACAGGTTCGGCGACCTGGGGCTCGTAGCGTTCGCCCATGCGGCGAACGGCGAGGTCGTCGACTGGACGATGAGCTGCCGCGCGATGAACAGGAAGGTCGAGTTCGCCCTGGAGAAGCGTCTCGAGGAGTGTCTGCGTGCACGCGGCGTCGAAACTCTTCGCGCGACCTGGAAGCGCTCGCCGAAGAACGCTCCGGTGAAGGAGCTTTTCGACGGATTCGGGTTTTCCCTCGAGTCCGAAACGGACGCCGAACGCAATTATATCAAGCATCTTTCAACACTTCGCGACGGGGATTTGGTATAATAGTCCCGCCATGGGCAGAAACACCGAAAAATTCGATGCAATAGTCGCCGGAGCCGGCATCTGGGGCGCGACGATCGCCCGTCGGCTGGCGGAGGCCGGCAAGCGCACCATGGTCCTCGAAAAACGCGCGGCCGTCGGTGGAAACGTCCGCTGCGAGACGGATCCCGGGACTGGGATAGAAGTGCACGTGTACGGCTCGCATATCTTCCACACCCACATACCGGAGGTCTGGGAATTCGTCAGCCGTTTCGCGGCCTTCAACGGCTACCAGCACAAGGTCCTCGCCCGCTACGGAGGGAAGACGTACTTCCTTCCCCTCGGACTCGCCTTGATCAACGCCTTCTTCAATGTCGACCTGAAGCCTCTGGAGGTTCAGCTGTTCATGGCAAACGAGGCCAACTCGAAGGCGCTCTTCGACGCGTTCTTCCGCGGGTACACCTCGAAGCAGTGGGGCCGTCCGCCCGAGGAGATCGACCCGTCGATAATCAAGCGCGTTCCGGTGCGTTCGTCGTACGACGTGAACTACTTCAACGACACTCTGCAGGGCATACCGCTGGACGGCTACAATTCCCTGTTCGAGAGGCTTCTCGACCATCCTCTCGTTACCGTGAAGTGCAACAGCGTCTTCACGCTCGACGACGCGGAGAAGACGGACGTTCCGGTCTACTATTCGGGTCCGCTCGACGCGCTCTTCAAGAACAGGTTCGGGCCTCTGCCATGGAGGTCGCTGCGCTTCGAGCGCGAAACGGTGGATGTCGCGGACTTCCAGGGGACGAGCGTCGTGAACTACACGGAGGCGAAGGTCCCGTTCACGCGAATCCACGAGTTCAAGCACTACCATCCCGAGAAGAAGGAAGTCATGGCCGCGCCGAAGACGGTCATCATGCGCGAATATCCCTCCGAATGGCATCCCGGGGACGAGCCGTACTATCCCGTCGACAGTGCGGATTCGCGCGAACTGCTCGGGAAGTATCGCGCGGAGGTCGACGCGCTCAACGCCAGACGCGCCGGTTCGGGATTCCGGCTTGTCGTCGGCGGACGCCTCGGGAGCTACAGGTATTTCGACATGGACAAGTCCGTGGAGGCGGCGCTCGCCGTGCCCCTGGAGTGATTCGATACGGATTCCTGACTATGAAAAGACAAGAACTGGAAGACCAGATAAGGGAAGTGATACTTGCATCCGTCGAGGCGGACGGTCTTTCAGCCGCGGATCTCGGGCGCGACAGGCCGCTCTTCGGCGAGGGCGTCGGTCTCGACTCGATCGACGCGCTCGAAATCGGAGCCGCGCTCCGCAGGAAATACCAGGTGAAGTTCAAGACGAACTCGGACGAGAACAGGGAGCATTTCAGGTCCGTCGGATCGCTCGCCGCCTTCATCGCCGCGAACGCCGGCATCACACTCGAGGATTGACATCGCCATGAAGACAAAGGAAGAAATCATATCCGCCATAGCGGACGTTCTCGTTTCGGAATTCGAATGCGACCGCGCCGCGCTCACGCCCGAGGCCAGGCTCTTCGAGGACCTCGACCTCGACTCAATAGACGCCGTCGACCTCGTCGTCCGTCTCCAGAACATGACGGGGCTCAAGGTGAAGGCAGAGGACTTCAAGTCGATACGGACGCTCGGCGACGTGGCCGACGTCATACTGAAGCTTGCCTCCGAACAGGGCAGATGAGGCGAGTTGCCACGACTCTCGTTGCGATTGCGGCCGTCTGGGTCCTGTATTTCGCCAGGGCGAACGCCTGGTTCAGGCTGTATCCCGCGATAGTCGTGTTCGTCTTCCTGGCGCTCTTCGCATCGTCGTTGTTCGGCACTCCCCTGGCCGAGGTCTTCGCCCGGAAAATGGGAGAGAAGCTCGACGATCGCGGTGTGGCGTACTGCCGCAACGTCACACGCGCCTGGGTCGTCTTTCTCCTGCTCCATTTCGCCGTCACCGTCGCGACGGTGTTCATGTCCCGCGAAATATGGGCGCTGTACAACGGCTGCATAGCATATCTGCTCATGGGGACGATGTTCCTCGGCGAGTGGATCGTGAGAAAGAGGGTGAAGCGTGGATGACACGGTGAAGTTCGCGACGTCCGGATCGACCGGAGAGGCGAAGGCCGTCGCAAGGAGCGAGGCGTCGCTGCTTGCGGACGCCGCGGCGCTGGTCAGGTCGCTCCCGGAGGTGTGGATGTCGAGACCTCGAGTAGTCGCCACGGTCCGACCGGAGCACATGTATGGCGCCCTGTGGAGGGTCCGTGCGCCGGCGGCGGCAGGCTCCGTCGTCGAGTCGGCAATCGTGACATCCGTGGAGGAGCTTGCGCACCTTGCGAAGGACGGACACGTGCTTCTCGTGACGACACCGTCGTTTCTCGAAAAGGCTCTCCTGCATCCGGATTTCGCCGCGCTTCGCGGGAAGATCGAAAACGTCATCACCTCGGGAAGCCTTCTGAGGACGGAGACGTCCATGTCCGTCTCGGCCGCGCTTGGAACGTGTCCTCTCGAAATATACGGTTCGACAGAGGCGGGGACGGTCGCGTGGCGTCGCCAGTCCAACGGTCCGGAATGGACGCTTTTCGACGGCGTCGAGGCTCATGGCGACGAAATGAACGGCCTCGTCGTCGACTCGCCGTGGACGATGTCGCATCCGTTCACAATGGCGGACGGCGTCCGCTTCGTGAACGAACGTAGATTTCTGCTGTCGGGACGTCTGGACCGCCGCGTGAAGGTCCTCGAGAAATACGTTTCCCTTGCCGCGGTGGAGTCTGCAATCGAATCCCATCGTCTGGTTTCCCGCGTCCGCGCTGCGGGCTACGGAGACGGCGTCGTCCGAATCGGCGCGCTCGTCGTGCTTTCGCCCGAAGGAGTTTCCGAGCTCGCGAAGGGGACTTGCGCCGGGGTCGCATCGCGGCTGAGGAACGACCTGCTCCCTTCGCTCGGCGAAACCGCGTTTCCGAGACGGATCAGGTTCGTCCGCGAGATTCCGACGAACGCCCAGGGAAAGTCCACGGCAGCCGATGTCGCGGAGGCGCTTGGCGCATGGTGCGCGGAGCCGGTCGTTGCGGAGTGGAGGGAGACGGCGGACTCCGTTGACGCGAAGCTCGTCTTTCCGCCGGACCTCAAATGCTTTTCGGGACACTTCCCGGAGTTCCCTATACTGCCGGGCGTTGCGCAGCTCTATTTCATCCGTCATTTCGCGATGCAGGCATTCCGCGACTGGCCGGCTGCGGGAATGTTCCGGAAGCTGAAGTTCCAGAGGATAATCACGCCCGGCGAGGAGGTCGCCCTCTCGATCTCGCGCGGGGCGCCTGGAGAGTTCGCGTTCTCGTTGACGGGTCCGAACGGACCTTGCACCTCTGGATCGTGGAAGGGGAGCCTGCAATGAGGCGAATTGCACTTCTCTTCGCTGCGATTGCGTCCGCGGCGTTCGCGGGGGCTGTCGTCATTCCGTCGACATGCGAGTCTGCCCTCAGGCGTTCGATGAACGGCGACGCGGCGTGGAGGATGGAGAGGACGCTCGCCGGATCCACTAAGCCGCTCGTCTCGACGGGGTTCGTCCACACAGTCGCAGGCGAGGGTATCGTCTGGGAAGTCCGCTGGCCGTTTCCGTCCAAGGTGACGATGTCGACGAACTCGATGACGTTCGTGGACGACGAGGGGACGAGGACCAGGCCGCTTTCCGAAATGCCCCACTACGAGGACATCAGGCGGGAGACGGACAGGTTCCTCGCGGGGAATCCGGAGGCGTTCGACGGCGCGTTCAGGGTCGACACGCTCTTTACCGACGACGGCAGATGGAAGCTCATCTTCGTTCCGGAGGCACGGGCCGTGAAGCGCATCGCCTCCTCCTTCGAGCTTGTCGGCGACAGGATGCTCGAAAGGGCGCTCATCAGGTCGCCTGACGGCTCGGTCACGACAATCGTCTTCACCGATCTCGGCATTCGGAACGGGGAAGGAACGGACAGAAAGTGAAAATCCGCAGAGTGGTTTATTTGGTATAATACGCAGCGTGAAGATCGTCGACAGAATAGTTGAACTCGTGAAGGAGACGAGTTCGTCCCTTCCCGAAGATGTCGAAGGTGCGCTCAGGCGCGCGCTCAGGCGCGAAACGAAGGGGACTCCGGCGTCGGTCGTCCTGGGGACGATACTCGACAACTGCAGGCTTGCACGCAAGGCCGGCACGCCCCTCTGCCAGGACACCGGGACGCTCACGTTCTTCGTCTCGGGATCCCTCAGGCGCCGCGTGACTCCGGATGCGATACGCACTGCGGTGGCGCGCGCGACGAGCCTCGGATACCTCAGGAGGAACTGCATCGATTCGGTGACGGGCAGGTCCTACGACGACAACTGCGCGGTCGGTGCGCCCGTGATCCGCTACGTCGACATTCCGGAGCCGACCGTCACGCTCGTCATGAAGGGCGGCGGATCGGAGAACATGTCACGCCAGTATTCGCTTCCGGATTCCGCCATCGGCGCCGGACGCGACATGGCAGGCGTCAGGAAGTGCCTTCTGGACGCCGTCCTCAGGACGCAGGGCTATGGATGCGCGCCCGGGATACTCGGGGTCTGCATAGGCGGAGACCGCGCCACGGGGTACGAAGTCGCGAAGGAGCAGCTCCTGAGGCCCCTCGACGAAAAGTCCTCGGCGATGGAAAAGAAGATCCTCGACGAGGCGAATTCGCTCGGCATAGGCCCCATGGGGCTCGGCGGGAGGACGACTCTTCTCGGCGTTAAGATCGCATCGCGTCCGAGGGTGCCGGCGAGCTTCTTCGTTACCGTCGCCTACATGTGCTGGGCTTGCAGGAGAAGGAGCATGCGGATATGACGAAGCTCGAATATCCATTCGACGAACGCCGGATTCGGGCACTCAAGGCAGGCGACGCGGTTTCCATCACCGGCATCGTCCATACCGGCCGCGACAGGTTCCACAAGCATTTCGCGGACGGCGGAAAGATCGCGGTCGACTTCCGCGACGGGGCTCTCTACCATTGCGGACCCGTGATCGTGCGCGAGGGAGGCGAATGGCGCGTCAAGGCGGCCGGCCCCACTACCAGCGTCAGGGAGAATCCGTACGAGCCCGCTTTCATCGCCTCGTCGGGGGTGCGCGTGATAATCGGGAAGGGCGGCATGGACGACGCGACCCTCGCGGCGATGAAGAAGTACGGATGCATCTACGTCCAGGCCGTGGGCGGCGCCGCGGCAGTCTCGGCCGCGGCGGTAAAACGGGTGGCGGGCGTCGATTTCCTCGACGAGTTCGGCGCCGCTGAGGCGTGCTGGCACCTCGAAGTGGCCGATTTCCGCGGAATCGTCGCAATGGACACGCACGGGCGCAGCCTGTTCGCCGATGTTGCGAGGAGTTCGGCGGAGTGTGCCGAACGCCTTCTCAAGGCGTAGCGGCACCGTCCTGCAGATAGCACCTTTCATCGCACCAAAGCGATGATATTTGGTATAATATGGGCATGACCATACCCAAAGAGCTGGCCTGCGGATTCCGTGCGAGGCCTCTCGACGCGAACAAGAGGTCCGTCGGGACGGTTACCGTCGTAGGAGGTTCCGCCGCATATCCGCATGCGCCCGTGATCTCGGCGTCCGGCGCACGCGCCGCGGGCGCCGGACTTGTGCAGCTTGTCGTGCCCCAGGCGTCCCACTTCGCGGCCGCCGTGCTCGTTCCAGAGGCGACGTTTACCGACCTTTCGCCGACATGCGTTCCTCCTCGTGCGGACGTGACCGTTGTCGGAATGGGTCTCGGCGTCTCGCTCGACACGGACCTGCTTCTTTCAAGGCTTCTTTCCGGAAGCACCGAAAGATTCGTCGTAGACGCGGACGCACTGAACGTCCTGGCCCGCTGGTATGCTTCGAAGCGCAGCAAGAAGGCCCCGTTCGCCGGGCGCGACGTCGTCCTCACGCCGCACGAAGGGGAGGCGGCAAGGCTCCTCGGGTCGACACCCGATAAAGTGCGCGCGGCGAGGTCCGATGCGGCGCACGAGATCGCCGCCCGCTACGGCGCCACCGTTGTCCTCAAGGGATGCCGAACGCTCGTTGTGTCCGCCGACGGCACGAGGGCGTACGAGAATGCCACCGGGAATCCGTTCATGGCCCTTGGAGGGATGGGCGACCTCCTCTCCGGGGCTCTCGGGGCGAGATGGGCCTATATCAAGGACGATGCGTTCATTGCGGCCGCCTCTTCGGTATGGCTTCACGGCGCCGCGGGAGACAAGGTCGTGGCCGACGGTCTCGATCCGTCGCTTGCGAATGTCGCCGCGGCGATGGGATCGCTGAGAGTTATGTTCGACAAGTAGGATTTCTGCCGGAGGGAATGCAACCATGGTGAACTACGAGGAACTCAAGGTGCGTCTGGCCGAGACGAACGAACCGCTCGGATTGCTGACCATGCAGGCGACGAGCACGACGCGCAGGATCGTTCAGTACTTCCCGGGCAGGCTGAAGGCGCTCTACAGCGCAGAGCACGGATTCTTCGGCACGGCGGCGGCCGGAGAGAAGACGCCGAACGCGTGGCATCCCTATTGGAACCTTCCAATCCATTCCCTGTACGGCGAATACCGCAGGCCTACGAAGGAAATGCTCGACGGAATCGGGCGCATGGTCATTGACCTGTGCGACATCGGCGTAAGGTGCTACACGTATCTCGCGACGCTCAAGTACATGCTCGAGGCCTGCGCCGAGTTCGGAATACCCGTTACGGTCCTCGACCGTCAGGTTCCCATGGGGAGCGTGCTCGACGGACCTATGAGGAAGCCGGCGTTCGCCAGCTTCGTGGCGCCTATCAACGTTCCCTTCTGCCACGGCATGACGCCGGGCGAATGCGCCGTATGGATCCGCACCGCGGAGGAGCTGGATCTCGACCTCTCGGTAGTCAAGCTCGCAAACTGGAGCCACAGGAACCACGATCCCTGGCCGAACTTCCTTCCGCCGAGTCCCTCGATAAGGAGCTGGGACTGCGCCGTCGCATATCCCATGACGGTTTTCACCGAGGCGTATCCGGCGCTCGACTGCGACAGGGAGGGACCGCTGGCGTTTCGCATCCTGGGCGCGCCGTGGCTGGACGTGAAGGGCGTAATGGACGACCTCAAGACGGGGATGGACACGTGCGGCGTAGAGATGCGTCCGTACCGCTATTCTCCACAGGGCGGACGCTACAAGGGTTTTACGCTCAACGGAATCCTCTTCTCCATATCGCGTCCCGTCGGCTACTATCCCGTCACCGCAGGAGTTCTCCTCTTCACCGCGCTGCTCCAGCATCACGGCCAGAAGGTCACTGTCGGAGGCAGGCCCGAATGGATGGACAAGCTCTTCGGCTCGACGGAAATTCGCGACACGATAAGAAGCGGGGAGCTTGGAACGATGTTCCAGAGCTGGATCGAGGGTCAGGACGAATTCCTCAAGACGAAAGTGGACCTCTACTCCAAATGAAGCATTTATTCGCCATACTCGTCGCAACAGCGGCGGCCGCAGTTTCGTCGGCCGAGAAGCGGCCGTTCGAACTCTACCAGCCGATCATCGACCGTGCTCCATTCGGCAGACCGCCGGAGGGCTTCGATCCCACCGCCAGCCCGACCGCATCGAGGGCCGAAACGGACGCGGCCGCCGGCGAAGGCGAAATCCCGCTCACCGAGCAGCAGGAGCAGTTGCAGAAATCCGTCAATGCCACCGCTCTTGTCGTCGATTCCACGCGGACGATATGGATTGGCTTTACTGACACCACCGATCCCAAGGCCCCTCGCAACCATTACGTCAGCGTCGGTTCGCGCGAAGACGGATGGCTGGTCAAGGATGCCGATCCGGACGCCAAGACCGTCACTTTCGAAAAGGACGGAGTCGAGATTGAAGTCGTGATCGGCAAGGAGGGCGGCAAGGGTCAGGCGCCGAATGCGAAAGGGAGCGCGGTCGCGCAAGACAGGCAGGCGTCCGCAAGGAGTCCGCTCCTGTCGCGCGTCAGAACCCAGCCCGACAGCGACGCGCCGCACTCCATGCGTTCCCTTCGCCAGATGCGCAGAGAAAGGGAGGCCGAGGCCGCCAGGCAGGCGGCAGAGGATCGCGAGGCCCGCGAAAAGGCGCTTGAGGAGGCCAGGCGTCAGCGCGAGGAAGACCGGAAGCAGCGGGCCGAGGAGGAAGCGCGACGCGAGGAGGAACGCGCGGCCGAACGGGAGGAATACAAGGAGCGTCTCAAGAATCTTGCGGCCGACATTGAAAGGCGCATGGCCGAGAACCGCGCCAAGGCGGCCGAGAACGGCGAAAAGGCAGAATCGGCGGAAGAATCAGAACCGGCGGAAGAATGACGAAGACGACGCTATCCGAGTTCCAGGAATCACTCCTGACGACTGGCGGTTACGACACCGCCCAGGACCATCGCGCGCCGAAACGCGCCAGGAAGAGCTGGTGGACCACTCTCGTCTATTCGCTCCACGTTTCGCGCGTGTTCCCCATGTGTGCGCTTTACGAACCCCTGGGGAAGCTCACCACGCAGAATTGGGCGGGGTTCTGCTTCTCCGTGGTGACGTGCGCGGAGCGGCTTGGCATGAACGTCCATTTCGAGGGCTGGCTGAACAGAAAGAAACACGACGGTCCGGTGGTCTATCTCTGCAACCACATGTCAACGACGGAGACAATCCTGTTCCCGCCCGCGATTCTCCCGTTCGGACCGTTCAACATCGTTGCGAAGCGCTCGCTCCTGCACCTGCCTTTCCTCGCGAAGGCTGCGGCCAACATGGGCCTCGTGCCTATCGACCGCAAGTCGCCGAGAGAGGACCTGATGAACATGCTTCGCATATGCACCGAGCGAATAAAGGCAGGGAACAGCTTCCTCATCTTTCCGCAGGGAACTCGACAGGCCGTCTTCAGCCGCGCGAGATTCTCCTCGATAGGCGCGAAGATCGCGGAAAAGGCTGGGTGCCCGATAGTCCCGCTGGTCGTGGACACGCGCTGCCAGCTGACGCGCGAGAAGGGCTTTCTGAAGCACTTCTTCAAGGACTTCGGCCCGGTCGACACTTCATACGACATCCGCTGCGCGTGCGGTCCCGTGATTCCCTGCGAAAAGTCGCGCGCGATGCACGAGAAGACATTCGATTGGATGGCGACCAGGCTCGAGGAGTGGGGACTTCCCGTCGAGAGGTGACCTGATGGAAATCGTCGAAGAGATAAGGAAACTCAGGAAGGAGCGGGGGGCCGTGATCCTCGCCCACAACTATCAGCGCGGAGAGGTCCAGGATGTCGCCGACTACACCGGCGATTCCCTCGAGCTCGCCCGCCGGGCCGCAACAGTGGAGGCGGACGTCATTGTTTTCTGCGGAGTCTATTTCATGGCCGAGACGGCCGCGATACTCAATCCGACAAAGACGGTCCTTATTCCAGATCCGACCGCCGGCTGTCCTATGGCCGACATGATCACGGGCGAACAGCTACGCGCCTTCAAGGCGAAGCACCCCGGTGCCATGGCCGTCTGCTACGTGAATTCGACTGCAGAGGTCAAGGCCGAGTGCGATCTGTGCGTAACGAGCGGCAACGCCGAAAGGGTCATGGCGACGGTTCCGCGCGATCGCGAGGTGATATTCGTTCCGGACCAGCACCTCGGCGGACACATAGCCGAAGGAGAGGGAAGGACCTATCTCCTCTGGCCGGGATACTGTCCGACGCACGCACGGCTTACCGCGAAGGCGATCGCCGACGCGAGAAAGGCGCATCCCGGCGCACCCGTCCTGGTGCATCCGGAATGTCCGAAGGATGTCCGCGACGCCGCCGACGAACGGCTTTCGACCGGGGGGATGTGCCGCTACGCACGAGAGTCTTCCGCAAGGACGATACTCGTAGGGACGGAGGTCGGAATACTCCACCGCCTGAAGACCGAGAATCCCGACAAGACTTTCATACCGGTGTCGGAAAGCCTTGTCTGTCCCAACATGAAGAAGACGACTCTCGAGAATCTCGCCGAATCCCTGCGCGAGATGAAGACCCGTGTCGTCGTTCCAGAGGGCATAGCGGTCCGCGCCCGCAGGGCGATCGAGGCGATGCTCGCGATAAGGTGATTTCAACGGAACCAGTAAAATGCAGACAGTAACTAAGCCATTCATGGAAGCGGCCGGCAAGGCGAGCTTCATAAGAAAGATGTTCGAAAAGGGCATCGAGCTCAAGGCGAAATACGGAGAGGACGCCGTATGCGACTTCTCGCTGGGGAATCCGGACGTCCCGCCGCCCGAGGCGGCGCGCGCCGTTCTCCACAGGATCGCGGATGACGCGATGAAGCCGCTCGGGCTCGGCTATTGTCCGAACGCCGGCATCCCGGCCGTTCGAGCGGCGATGGCGAAGATGCTCACGTCTCAGCAGAAGGTGGAAGTGGGCGCCGACGACATCGTGATGACTGTCGGCGCGGCAAGCGCCCTGGTATGCTTCTTCAGGGCTACGATCGATGCCGGCGACGAGGTGATAGTGCCAAGTCCGTACTTCGTCGAATACGGCAACTACTGCGGACACTTCGGCGGCGTCCTGAAGCCGGTTCCCACACACGAAGACTTCACGCTCGATCTCGAAGCGATCGCCGCGGCCGTCACTCCGAAGACCCGTGCGATACTGATCAACTCTCCGAACAATCCCACCGGCCAGATCTATTCCATCGACGAACTGAGGAAGCTGGCCTCGCTCGTTGAAGACGTCAACAGGTCGCGTGGAGAAGGGGGGCGTCCGCTCTATATCCTCTCCGACGAACCCTACCGGGCCTTCGCGTACGACGGCGCCGAAGTTCCGCCGGTCCTCCCGCTCACCAGGTTTGCCGTCGTCCTCGGCAGCTTTTCGAAGTCCCTCTCGCTCGCCGGCGAGCGCGTCGGATACATCGTCGTCAGTCCAGAGCTGTCGAAGCTCGACGGAGGCGCGCTGATTTCCACCCTCATCCTCGTCAACCGCACTCTCGGCTACGTAAATGCCCCGGTCGTAGGCCAGAAACTGGCCGCCGCAATCTGCAACGAGACGGTCGACATCGGCATATACAAGCGCAGGCACGATCTGATGGCGAAAGTCCTTTCCGACGCGGGCATCGAATTCGTCATGCCGCGCGGCGCATTCTATTTCTTCCCGAAGGCTCCGGGAGGGGACGACGCCAGGTTCGTCGACGCGCTCCTCAAGGAACGGATCCTGGCCGTTCCCGGATCGGGTTTCGGAAGGGCGGGACACATCCGTCTCAGCTGCGCGGTTGACGAGAAGATCATAGCAAGGAGCGCAGAAGGATTCAAACGTGCAGCGGAGGAATGCAGATGAAAAGGGTGCTCGTAACGACATTCGCGGCGTCCGTCGCCGCCGTACTTGCTGCGGCGCCCATCGTGGATGCCGCACGGCACTCCGTAACATTCAATGTGAAGACAACGGGTCTAAGGGAGGTCGACAAGGTCGAATTCCTTTTCGTCGGTCCCGACTCCGACAACGACTACGAAGCTCTCTTCGAGACTGAAGATTCGATCGCCGATCTCGTTTCGGCGCTAGACAGGGCTGGAATTCCACGCGGACGCGATTTCGATTCCAGGAATTGCAGGTTTTGGCCGGTAGGGGAGTTCCTTGCAATCGAACCTGCGCTGACGAACTTCATGAAGGATGTCGACAACGCTCCTTTCCCGTCCATCGTCTACAGCGGCGGTCGGCGCGATTCGTCGGGCGTCCCCGAGGCGCATACGAATTCCCCGTGCGCATTTTTCGCGCTCTACAACTGTCCTCAGTCAATTCTCCAGTTCGACGCCTCGCTCGACCAGTCCCCGACATACGGCAGGTTCGTTCCGACATGCGACACGAAGGAAGGGGAGCGGCATACTTTCACCCTGACATGGAACGGCAGGACTTCCGTAAAGCCCTTCGACCTCAAGGTCGAACCCGGCACCTTCGGCGAGAGACTGAGGGCGCTCAAGGACGGTTCCTTCGATTCCGAACTCGACGTTCTCCCCGATTTCTCAAAGGATCTTTCTCTCAAGGAAGCCGTCGTCGCCGCGACGGCAATGACCATGATCGATTCCTCGCGCGTCAAGATGAACGGATTCAAGGACGGACAATTCTTCTACCGGGCGTTCGTTCCGATGGAGAAATGGCGCGATCGCAAGGAACGTCTCGCACAGCCTCCGGAAATCCATTTTTCGACCAACGGCACGTTCGTAGTCACCGAGATAATCGAGGACTGGTCCGACGAGAAATCCATAGACCCCAAACTCATCGTCAAGGATCATCCTGCGTCGTCACCGGAGGAAGCCGCCAGGATTGCCAAACCTATCGCCGAAAAGACATACACTGCATTTTTCTATGCGCCCGAAGATACGAAACTCGAGAAGTTGTACGAGTTCAAGAAACTTTTGACTTCCGACTTGATATTCAATTGGTATGTATTTACCGAATAAACAGGGCATAAAGTGTAATAATCGTAGTTGACATAATCCATATTATGCGCAATAGCGACTAAATCAATTTAAATCTAGATATTTTGGTAAATTATGAACAATACGGATAACATGAATAATGTCAATGGGACAATCCCGGAGCAACAGACAGGCGCCGTAAGCATATACGGCGACGTCATGGACGATTTTCCGGTCCTCAAGGCATTCCAGCAATATGTGGATGCTGAACAGGCCAAGGCTCACAAGCGACTGATGACGGTCTGCATATTCTTCACCATCGTCATGACCATAGTCATCGCTGTGTTCATGTTCATAATTCTCGGCCTCAACAACGGAAACGTGGGCAATGACGGGGCGCTGAAGGCACTGTCGGAGTCCAACGCCGCCATACAGCGTCAGATGCTCGAACAGTCCGCCAAGATGAACGAGCAGCTGATGCGAGAACTCTCCAACCGTAATTCCGCTCCCCAGACTCCTGCCCCTTCGACTATAGACGCCGAGATACAGAAACAGAACCTGGCCCTTCAGGTGAAGCTCCATCAGCTTGAACTTGAAAAGAAACTTGCGGAACAGGCCGCCGCCGAGGCAAAGGCACGCGCCGAAAACGGTCCCAGGATGAGCGACGACGAGAAGACGGCGCTGGAAAAGAAACTCAAGGAGCAGGCCGAAGCACAGCGAATGCAGGACAAAAAACTCAAGGAACGCGAAGCGAAGATCGCAGAGGAGTCCAAACGCCTGAAGGAAAAGGAGATCGACCTTCAACGCCGGAAACTATATCCCGACGCGTATTCGCCCGAAGCCCGCGCAAAGGCCGACCGGGAAATCGAAGAGGCAAACAGGAAGTCGAAAGAAGCGGAGGCGAACGCCCGGATCGCCGAGGAAAAGGCCCTTTCGGAGATTCGTCGTATAGAAGCCGCCAACATGGCTCTCGAGGCGAAGCTTCGCGAGGCCGAAGCACGCGCGAAGAAGGCAGAGCAGGCCGCTGCCGAACGTGCGGCCGTCAAGCACGAGGATGCCGCCCCCGCCGATCCGCTGGCAGTGCACCCCGTAAAGCCGACGAAATCCGAATATGGAGCGAAACCCGTCGTCCAGACCGACGGCACGCTTCGCTTCTACGACGACGAGGAGACCAGGCCCGCGTCCAAGAAGAAACCGAAGAAGCCGGCAGTCAGGTCTGATGCGGACATAGATGAAATCCCCGACTTCCCCGAGGGCGATCCGAGGAACAACAACCCCGACGCGGACATAGACGCAATCCCGGATGTCGAGGACGATGAATACGACATACCCGTAGAATGACGCCTAGCGAAGCGCCGCGATCGCGCCGGCAAGATCGGGAAAGACGCTGCAGACCGAACGGATTTCGTCGGTCGGCCGGACTTGGTCGGGAACGAGCACTGCGCCGCATCCGGCCGCGTTGGCGCCCTTTATTCCGCTGAATGCGTCTTCGAAGACGCAGCAGTCGTGCGGATCGAGTCCGAGGCGATTCGCAGCGAGGACGAAAATATCCGGTGCAGGCTTGCCATGCTCGACTTCGTCGCCGGTTACGACCGCATCGAAGAAATCGCGTACACCCGAAGTCGCAAGATTGTGCTCGACCACCCTTCTCACCGAGCTCGATGCTACGGCGGTCCTTATTCCGTTCGCTTTGCAGAAGGCAAGCATTTCGTCGAGTCCCTTTTTCTTGACCGGCACGGAACTTAGCTGCTCGGACCACGAAATCTGCGGCGCAAGACTGCAATAGGCATCGACGTCGATGTCGGGATACGTCCTGCGTACGATCTCCTTGATCCCGTCGGGAGAAATTCCGCAGAACGTCCTCGGGACTGCGGGATCGATCTCGCGTCCAAGGCGGCGCCCCGCCTCGATCCAGGCACGCTGATACGTGACTTCGGTGTCGAAGAGGAGTCCGTCCTGGTCGAAGATCGCCCCGCGGTATCTCATCTTACCTGAGCTTCCATGCGAGATCGTTCAGGAACAGTTCATGCTCGAGCTTTTCGGGCGTCGAGTCCTTCGTGATGTGGACGAACTCGATGTCCATGATCCTCGCGAAGTCGCGCATCTGCTCGGCCGTCGCGTCGTAGGTGAGGACGGTGTGGTGCGCGCCGCCGGCGGTGATCCAGCACTCGACTCCCGTCTTGACATTCGGCATCGCCTTCCACATGACGCGGGCGACGGGGAGGTTGGGCATCCGGTAGATCGGCTTCACGGCCTCGACGTCCTGGCAGATGAGACGCAGCCTGCCGCCCATGTCGATTAGCGAGAGGACGATCGCCTTGCCGGCGCGTCCCTCGAATACCAGGCGCGCGGGATCGGCCTTGCCGCCGATGCCGAGAGGATGGACCTCGATCCTGGGTCTGCCGGAGGCGACTGACGGATCGACTTCCAGCATGTGGGCGCCGAGAGAATACTCCTTGCCCTTCTCGAGTTCGTACGTGTAGTCCTCCATGAACGCGGTTCCGCCCTTCTGTCCTTCCGTCATCGCCTTGACGACGCTCTGCAGGGCGGCGACCTTCCAGTCCCCTTCTCCGCCGAATCCGTATCCCTGGGCCATCAGACGCTGCGCCGCAAGGCCGGGAAGCTGCTCGAGTCCGTAGAGGTCGCCAAAGTGGTCGCTGAACGCCTTGCAGCCTTCGCGGTCGAGCATCTTCTTCATGGCGATCTCCTCCTTCGCCTGGTAGCGAACGGACTTGATGTTCTTCGTGTTGAATGTATAGAGCTTCCTGTACTCCTTCATGAGGGCGTCGACCTCCGCGTCAGTCACCTTCGCGACTTCCGCCGCGAGACCTCCGACCGGCCAGGTGTTGACCTGCCAGCCGAGCACCTCCTGCGCGAGGACCTTGTCGCCCTCCGTGACCGCGACGTTCGGCATGTTGTCCGCGAAGCGCATCACCTTGAGGTTCCTGGAGAAGTCGACTGCGACCGCGACGCGCATCCACGAACCGAGACGGTCGATGACGTCCCTGTCCTCCCAGTAGCCGGCGATGACCTTCCTGGACTTCCTGAGACGCGCGCCGATGAAGCCGTGCTCGCGGTCTCCGTGCGCGGCCTGGTTGAGGTTCATGAAGTCCATGTCGATTCCCCTGTCCGGGATGTGGCGATTGTACTGCGTCGCCAGATGGCACCAGGGCTTCTGCAGGAGCCTGAGTCCGTTCAGCCACATCTTCGACGGAGAGAAAGTGTGGCACCATGTGACGATGCCGGCGCAGTTCGGATCGTGGTTCGCGTCCTTGACGGCGTTCGTCGCCTCCTCGGACGTCTTCACGATCGTCTTGAAGACGATCCTGCACGGGAGCTTCCCGCCGGCGTTCCACTTCGCGCACATCTCGCGTCCGCGCTTCTCGACAGTCGCCAGAACTTCGGGCCCGTAGAGGTACTGGCTGCCGACGACAAACCAGAATTCGTAGTCCTTCATCTGCTTCATGACTTTTTTCTCCTTCGTTGTTATTGAAAAAGACGAGAACATTATATAATAACGTCCTCGTCTTTTTCAATTGTAAAAGTGTCAATGACTATTGCATAATATTCGCACAATGTCATTTGGACCTGAGGTACTCGTTGATGCCCTTTGCAGCGCGGCGTCCCTCGCCCATAGCGAGAATCACGGTCGCCGCGCCGAGGACGATGTCGCCGCCGGCGAAGACGCCGGGGATTGACGACATGTTCGTCTCTGGATCGACGACGATGTTGCCGCGCTTGTTGACCTCGAGTCCGTCGGTCGTCGCGGGGATGAGCGGATTCGACGCGTTGCCGACGGCGACGACCACCGTGTCGACGTCGAGTGTGAATTCGCTTCCGGGAATCTCGACGGGACTGCGACGTCCCGAAGCATCGGGTTCGCCGAGTTCGTACTTGAGGCACTCTATAGCGCAGACCTTGCCAGTGTCGTCGCCGAGGATGCGCTTCGCGTTCTGGAGCGTCCGGAACTCGACGCCTTCCTCCTTTGCGTGGTGGATCTCCTCGATACGCGCCGGCATCTCGACTTCGCTGCGGCGATAGATGAGATAGACCTTCTCCGCGCCGAGTCGGAGGGCCATGCGGCTCGCGTCCATCGCGACGTTTCCGCCGCCGAGGACCGCGACCTTCCTGCCGTGCCAGAACGGAGTGTCGGCCTTGCCTTCCCAGTACGCCTTCATCAGGTTGGCGCGCGTAAGGTACTCGTTGGCGCTGAAGACACCGGAGAGGTTCTCGCCATCGATGTTCATGAACTTCGGGAGTCCTGCGCCCGTTCCCACGAACACGGCGTCGAATCCATCTTCCTTGACGAGCTCGGAAACCTTGCGCGTTCTGCCGACGCAGTAGTTCGTCTCGATTCTGACTCCGAGCTTCTTCAGGTTGTCGACCTCGTGCTGAACGATGGTCTTCGGAAGCCTGAACTCGGGAATTCCGAAGACGAGCACGCCGCCGCACTTGTGGAACGCCTCGAACATCGTGACGTCGTGACCAGCCTTCGCGCAGTCCGCGGCGCACGTGATCGACGCGGGTCCGGATCCGATCACCGCGATCTTCCTGCCTGACCTGGGTGCACGTTCGACAGCCGGCTCGGCGCCCGTCTCGCGTGCGAGGTCCGCGCAGAAGCGCTCGACCCTGCCGATGGCCACCGCCTTGTTGATGTCCTTCAGGATCTTGCCCATCGTGCAGAACTTCTGGCACTGCTTCTCCTGCGGACAGACACGTCCGCAGACGGCGGGAAGAAGGGACGTCTCCTTGATGATCGAGAGAGCGCCAGCGAAATCGCCCTCGGACGCCTTCGCGAGGAATCCAGGAATGTTGATCGCGACGGGGCAGCCCTGCATGCAGGGCTTCGTCGGACAGTTGAGGCAGCGGCTCGCCTCCTTCATCGCCTGCTCGCGCGTGTAGCCGAGGGCGACTTCCTTCATGTTGTGGGCGCGGACCGCGGGCTCCTGCTGCGGCATCTCCTGAGGAGGTATCGCCATTCTTTCCTTAGGCGTCATTTCGACACCCCCTTTCCGAATATCCCGGAACGGCAGACGTGTTCCTTCGCCTCCGCCTCCTCCGGCTTGAACGTTCCCATGCGCTTGAACATCACGTCCCAGTCCACCTCGTGCGCGTCGAACTCCGGTCCGTCCACGCAGACGAACCTGGTCTTTCCGCCGACCGTGACGCGGCAGCCGCCGCACATTCCCGTGCCGTCGATCATGATGGTGTTGAGGGACGCGACTGTCTTCACTCCGAACGGCTTTGTCGTGAGCGCCGTGAACTTCATCATTATCGGCGGACCGATCGTGATCACTTCGTCGACCTCGCCCTTCTCGCAGAGCTCCTTGAGGGGAACCGTAACGACGCCCTTCCTGCCGGCCGATCCGTCGTCCGTCATGAGGATGAGCTTGTCGCCGGCGAGGGCGCGCATTTCGTCGAGCATCACGAAGAGCTCCTTGCTGCGGGCGCCCATGATGATGGTGAGGTCGTTGCCGGCCGCCTTGAGAGCCTGGGCGATCGGATACATGGGCGCTACGCCTATTCCTCCGCCTACGCACACCACGCGTCCCGGCTTTTCGCCGTTCAGCCCGCGGATGGACGTCGGACGGCCGAGCGGACCAAGGACCGCCGCGATGCTGTCGCCGACATCCTTGGCAGAGAGCTTCATCGTCGTCGCCCCGACGGTCTGGAAGATTATCTGAATCCATCCCTCCTCCGGGTCGGCATCCGAAATGGTGAGCGGAATCCTCTCTCCGAACTCCTCCTCGACCATGAGGATGATGAATTGCCCCGGCCTGCGGGCCCTCGCTATGAGCGGCGCTTCGAGCTTCATCATGAAGACGTTCTCGGAGAGCTGCTTCTTCTCTATTATCTTGTTCATGTGCCTGGTTGGGATTTTATTGGGGAATCAGACTTCGGCAATCGCGTCAAGCTCGACGCGCGCGCCCTTGGGAAGCTTCGACACCTCGACGCAGCTCCTCGCTGGCTTTGCGGATCCGAACTCCTCCTCGTACACCTTGTTCACGGCCGCGAAATCGTTCATGTCGGCGATGAACACCGTCGTCTTGAGGACCTTCTGCAGCGAACTTCCGGCGGCCTGCAGGACCTCGCCAAGATTCCTGATCGCCTGGCGCGTCTGGTCCTCGATCGTCTCCGCGACGATGGCGCCCTTGGCAGGATCGATCGGAATCTGTCCGGAGCACCAGACGAATCCGCCGGACTTGAGCGCCTGGGAGTATGGGCCGACCGCCGCCGGAGCCTTGTCTGTGTGAATTGCAACCATTTTTCTTCTCCTTCCTGGATTAGTTCTTAGCTTCGAGATTCCTGGACTTCGCCTTCCCGGTCTGGAAAATCGCTATGCAGACCAGTGCGACTGCAAGGCAGATGAGGAATGCGGACGAAACAAGCTGGATGCATGCGCCGTTCCTGGCCGCCTTCACGCACAGGAGTCCGAGCGCCCATGTCGATACCGAGAACATGAAGATCATCGGCACTCCGGTTATCCAGCTCCACCTGCCCTTCCTGTTCGCGAAGAACCACAATGTCGCCGTGAGGAGCGTGAGCGACGCGAGGAGCTGGTTCGCCGACGCGAACAGGGTCCAGAGCTGCTTCGCCGCCTTCGGATTCCCCAGAAGGAGCCCTGCGGCGAGAGCGCACACGATCGCCGTGCC
This sequence comes from Kiritimatiellia bacterium, assembly GCA_017418445.1. Lineage (GTDB taxonomy): Bacteria > Verrucomicrobiota > Kiritimatiellia > RFP12 > UBA1067 > UBA1067. Next base: position 13,839 of record JAFONM010000019.1, on the reverse strand, counting down.
GAAGTACATGTTGTGTGCGATCGACTTCTTCGGCACAAGTTCCTGCCACGAGAATCTCGCGAGGCGCGTTCCCGCGTCCACGGTCGTCATGAGGAACGCCGCGACGGAGAGGAGCATGAACGATTCGGCGGCTCTCTGCGGAATGCCGATCTTCACGCAGAATCCGGCGATCGTGTTCGCGAACATCTGAACGGGGACGAATCCGTCCTTTGCGATCTCGTTCATGTAGCCGGCGCTCGTGTATGTCCCCGCGACGCCGATCAGGGCGATCATCGCGAGGACGCCCTCGAGGAGCATTCCGCCGTAGGCTATCTTTCTTATCGACCCCTCGCTCGAAATCTGCTTCGAGCTGGTCCCGGACGCAACGAGCGCATGGAACCCGGAGCACGCGCCGCATGCGATTGTCACGAACAGCATGGGGAAGAGCATGTCTGTTCCGCTCCCCTTCTGGACGGAGAATCCGGAGAAGACGTCCGCCGTGAGCTGGGGATGCGCGACGAAGACGCCGAGTATGCCGAGGACCATCATCGCATAGAGGAGATACGCGTTCAGGTAGTCGCGGGGCTGGAGAAGGTACTGGACCGGGCAGGTCGAGGCGAAGAAGCAGTATGCGATGAGCACGAGCGTCCATATCGCGCCGACCGTCTCCGGGGCGAGTCCGAACATCTTCACGAGGTCGAGCGGGAAGGCGTTGCCGATCCACACGAAGCCGAACATGAGCGGAACGAAGATGAGCGATGCCATGAGGACGGACATCCTCCACTTGTAGACGCAGAGTCCGAAGAGGACGGCCTCCGCGATGAAGAGGATCGATGCCGTCGCGATCGCCGGGTCGGCGAGGAATGTTCCCGCGATCTGGCGGTTGAACTCTGCGACCACGAGCACCAGCGCCGACCAGCTGAAGAGCAGGAACAGGACCTTCCCGGGTCTGCCGAGGATTGTCCCGATTATCGAGCCGATGGATTCGCCCTCGTGACGGACGGAGAGGAACATCGCGATCATGTCGTGGGCGGCGCCGATGAAGACGCATCCCAGAACGATCCACAGCGTCGCGGAGAGCCATCCGAACTCCGCCGCGAGGACCGGTCCCACGATCGGACCTGCACCCGCGATGGCCGCGAAATGGTGTCCGAACAGGACCGTCGGATGCGCCGGCACGTAGTCGACGCCGTCGTACTTCGTGTGCGCCGGAGTCGGTCTCGACGGATCGATCCCGAGCACCCTGCCCAGAAACCTCGAATAGACAAAGTATCCGCAGAGGAATATCGCACACGCTATGGACAGCAGCACCGCACCGTTCATCTTTTACGCCTCTTTCCTTTCCGTCGCAAACGCGTAGGCGTTCTGGAACATCCGCATCCACGGTCCGTTCTCCTTGAACACCCCGGGGTTGTAGCTAAGCTGGCATGCGCGGAATCCGCGCTCCGGATGCGGCATCATGATGGTGACGCGTCCGTCCTTCGTCGTGAAGGCCGTCTGTCCGCCGAGGGACCCGTTCGGATTCCACGGATAGCGCGTCGTCGCCTCGCCGTTGCCGTTCACGAAGTGGGCGGCGCAGACGGTCGGGACGGAACCGTCGGTCCATACGCGGCCTTCGCCGTGCGCGACGGCGATCGGCAGGCGCGAGCCTTCCATTCCCTTGAAGAAGATGGACGGCGACGGCTCGATCTCGACAGTCACGTAGCGCGCCTCGAACTGCTCGGAAATGTTCTTCACGAACCTGGGCCACCCTTCCGCACCGGGAATGATGTCCTTCAGCTGCGAGAGCATCTGGCATCCGTTGCAGATTCCGAGCGCGAACGTGTCGGGACGCTCGAAGAACGCCTTGAACATCTCCTTGAGCCTCTCGTTGAAGAGAATCGAGCGCGCCCAGCCCGAACCGGCGCCGAGAACGTCGCCGTAGCTGAATCCGCCGCATGCGACAAGTCCCTTGAAGTCCTTGAGGTCGACGCGTCCCGCTATGAGGTCGCTCATGTGGACGTCCTGGCAGTCGAAGCCGGCGAGCGCGAACGCGGCCGCCATCTCGATGTGTCCGTTGACGCCCTGCTCGCGCAGGATCGCCATTCTCGGCTTCGGACCGGAGGATGCCGCGTCCGGCGCGACGACCGGGATCTCGTCCGGATCGTACGTGAGCCGAAACTGCATTCCGGGGTCGGTCATGTCGAGCGCGTTGTCGTACTCCTCCTTCGCGCTCACAGGATTGTCGCGGAGAGCCTGCATCCTGTAGGTCGTCTCGCTCCACGCGCGGCGGAGCGTCGTGATGTTCGTCCTGAGCGCCTGGCGCTCGCCAACGAACACGTCGAACGAACGGGAGTTCCTCAGGACCGCACCCGCTATCGACGCCTCGACCTTTGCCTTCCTGAAGATGCCGAGGACCTTGTCGACGTTCTTCTCGCTCACCTGGAGCACGGCTCCGGGCTGCTCGTTGAAGAGCGCCTCCAGCGCGTCTCCGTCCGGGAGCTTCGCGACGATGCCGCGTCCGCCGGTGATCGCCATCTCTGCGAGCGTGACGACGATGCCGCCGTCGGAACGGTCGTGGTACGCCATCGCAAGACCGCCCTTCACGACCTTCTGCATCGCGTTGAAGAAGCTCTTGATCTTCGCGGCGTCCGCATCGGCATGAGTGTCGCCGAGCTGGCCGTAGACCTGCGCGAGCGCAGTCGCTCCGAGCGGCGACGTGCCGTCGGAGAGGTCGACGTAGACGAGGAAGGAACTCTCGCCTTCAGGATCGGGCTTGAGGTCCGGCGTGAGCGTAAGCCGCGCGTCCCTTACCGGGGCGAACGACGATACGACGAGGGAGAGCGGAGCGACCTGCTTCCTTTCGACGCCCTTCGAGTCCTGCCAGACGGTGTGCATCGAGCAGGAGTCCTTGCCGACCGGAATCGAGACGCCGAGTTTCGGGCAGAAGGAAAGTCCGACCTCCTTGACGGTATCGTAGAGGATCGCATCCTCGCCGGGTTCGCCGCACGGTGCCATCCAGTTCGCGGAGAGGCGGATCTGGCCGATGTCGCCGACGTCCGCCGCGGCGAGATTCGTGATCGCCTCGGCAACCGCCATGCGGCCGGAGGCAGGTCCGTCGAGAAGCGCTATCGGGGAGCGCTCGCCCGTCGCCATCGCCTGTCCGTTGCAGGTGAGGTAGCCGGTCGTGGTCACGGCGCAGTCCGCCGCCGGGAGCTGGTACCTGCCGACCATCTGGTCGCGCGCGACGCGTCCGGTGACGGAACGGTCGGTGATCGTGATGAGGAACGTCTTGTCCGCGACAGCCGGGAGGTGCAGCACCCGGAGGAGCGCGTCGTACGGGGTCACGCCTTCGAAATGCGTCTTTGCATGGACCTTCTTGACGTGCTTGACGTCGCGAACCATGCGCGGAGGCTTGCCGAGGAGGACCTTTATGTCCATGTCGATCGGCCTGTCGCGGAAGTGTTCGTCCTCGAGGACGAGCTGTCCGTCGCCCGTCGCGACGCCGATGAACGCGACCGGGCAGCGCTCGCGATCGCAGAGCGCCTTGAAGAAATCCTTCGCCTCGGGCCTGAGCGCCAGGACGTAGCGCTCCTGCGCCTCGCAGCACCAGATCTCCATCGGGCTCATGGATCTCTCTTCGTTGTGGACCTTGCGGAGCTCGAACCTTCCGCCGGTCGCCTCGACGAGCTCCGGACATCCGTTGGAGAGTCCGCCCGCGCCGATGTCGTGTATGGAGAGGATCGGATTCTTTTCGCCGAGGTACGTGCACGCGTCTATGACGCCCTGGCAGCGGCGCTGCATCTCGGCGTTGCCGCGCTGGACGGAATTGAAGTCGAGCGCTTCGGAGTTCGTCCCGGTCATCATCGAACTGGCGGCGCCGCCGCCGAGTCCGATCCTCATCGCGGGCCCGCCGATCTGGACGATGAGCGAACCTGGCGCGACGTCCTTCTTGAGGACCTGCGAATGGCGGATGACGCCCATTCCGCCTGCGAGCATTATCGGCTTGTGGTAGCCGCGCAGCTCGCCCGCGATCTCGCCTTCGTACGTGCGGAAGAATCCGCAGAGCTGCGGACGGCCGAACTCGTTGCCGAATGCCGCACCGCCGATCGGACCGTCGACCATGATCTGGAGCGGCGTCGCAAGGCGCGTCGGAAAATCGGCGTATATGCGCTCCCACGGCTGCGGACAGCCCGGGATCCTGAGGTTCGAGACCATGAATCCGCAGATGCCCGCGACGGTGCGCGAACCCTGGCCCGTCGCCGCCTCGTCGCGGATTTCGCCGCCGACTCCCGTCGCGGCGCCGGGGAACGGCGAGATGGCGGTCGGATGGTTGTGCGTCTCGACCTTCATCAGCTCATCCAGCTGTTCGCCCTTGAACGAATAGCGGTTCGTCGCAGGGTCGATCGCGAAGACCTCGGTGGGGAATCCGGCGATGACGGACGAGTTGTCCCTGTACGCGGAAAGCGTATCCTGAGGACGCTTCGCGTGCGTGTTCCTGATCATCTCGAAGAGGGACTTCGGCATCTTCTTTCCGTCGACGATGAACTGCGCTCCGAATATCTTGTGGCGGCAGTGCTCGGAGTTGACCTGTCCGAACATGACGAGCTCCGTGTCGGTCGGATTCCTCCCCGCGGCCTTGAAGCTCTTCGCGAGATACTCCATCTCCGGCTCGGAAATCGCAAGACCGATCTCCTCGTTCGCCTCGCGGATCGCGTCGACGCCCTTCGTCATCACGTCGTAGGTACGGCCCTGCTTCGGCTCGTCCTCCTCGAAGAGGTCGTCGATCGTCTCGTACACGCCCTCTGTCATCTTGTCGTGGAGGAGCGAAAAGACGGCGACCTTCGTCGCGTCGTCCATGTCGTCGTAGCCGCCGAGGCGGAAGCGTATTCCGCGCTCCACCCTCAGGACGGACCTGAGTCCGCAGTTCCTGAAGATGTCCGTGGCCTTCGAGCTCCACGGGGAGATCGTCCCCTTCCGCGGCGTCACGAAGAAGTCCGCCTCGTCGCACTGTCCTTCCGCGTTGAGGAGGACGCCCGCGCGCTTGAGCTCCTCGAGCGAGAATGCCGCGTCCGCCATCTGCAGGGCGTAGATCCACCTCGCGTCGAAGTCGGCCTTGACTAGTTCGGGATCGATCTTCTTCATTGCGTCGCGCAATGCGTCGAGCCTGAACGGCGAATAAGCGGCAGAACCTATCAAGAGTATCATTTTGCTAGTTCCTAGAAGTTTTGTCGAGTATCGAATTGGAAATCCTGTCGGACGTCAGAAGAGTCCCTTCACCCTGCCCGTTTCGACATCGACGTCGATGCGGCGGTATGCCGGAGACGCGGACGTTCCCGGCATGAGCTTTATCTCGCCCGCGACGGGGACGACGAGTCCCGCGCCCTTGTAGACGAGGACGTCCTTCACCGGCAGCCTCCATCCCTTCGGACGGCCCAGCAGCTTCGGATCGTGGGAGAGCGAGTATTGGGTCTTCGCGATGCAGACGGGAAGCCCCGCCGTCTCGGGATCCGCCTGGAGCGCGGCGATTTTCTTTTCCGCCGCGGGCTCGTAGTCGACTCCGTCGCCGCCGTAGACCTCCTTCACCTCGCGCTCGATGCGGTCCTTGAGAGGTTCCGAAAGGTCGCAGAGGTACGCGAATTCGTTCTGCCTGTCGCATGCCTCGACGACGGTCTTCGCGAGCTCGATCGCGCCCTCGCCGCCCTTCAGCCAGTGGTCCGAGACCGCGAACGCCGCTCCGGCCTTCTCGGCGATGCGGCGGACGAGGTCCCGCTCCGCCTGCGTGTCGGTGTAGAATGCGTTGAGGCAGACTACCGGCTGGACTCCCGAGCGGCGGATGATGTCGATGTGCGCGAGCAGGTTGTCGCAGCCCTTCTCGAGAAGCTTGAGATTCTCGTGCGTGTAGACCGGATCGAGCGGGAGCCCGGCCTTGACGGCCGGCGCTCCGCCGTGGGCCTTGAGGGCGCGTACCGTCGCGACGAGGACTACGGAGTCGGGTTTGAGTCCGGAGCAGCGGCACTTGATGTTCCAGAACTTCTCGTAGCCCATGTCGCTCGCGAATCCGCTCTCCGTGACGACGTAGTCGGCAAGCGCGGAGGCGAGCCTGTCCGCCACGACGGAGTTCTGGCCTATCGCTATGTTCGCGAACGGCCCCGCGTGGACGAGCATCGGCTGTCCCTCGATGGACTGCATGAGAGTCGGCTTGATCGCATTGACGAGAAGGGCGCACATCGCGCCGTCGACCTCGAGGTCCGCCGTCGTCACGGGTGCGCCGGACTTGGAATATGCGACCACGATCTTCGAAAGGCGCTTCCTGAGGTCGGCGAGGTCCGAACTCATCGCAAGTATCGCCATCACCTCGCTCGCGACGGTGATGTAGAAACCGGATGCGCAGTTGAATCCGTCAAGTTTGCCGCCGCGCCCGATCTCGATGCTGCGGAGTCCCTGCGCGCAGAAGTCCATCGCCCAGCGGAACTGGATCCTGTCGGGGTCGACGTCCAGGCGCTTCAGTCCGCGCTCGGCGAGCCACGCGTCGTCGTGGTTGCGTTCGTGCTGCATGCGCGCGTTGAGCGCAACCATCGCGAGGTTGTTGGCGTTCGTGATGGCGTCGATGTCGCCCGTAAGGCCGAGGGAAAGCGCGGTAAGCGGGACAACCTGGGCGAGTCCGCCGCCGGCGGCCGAGCCCTTGATGTTGAACGTCGGACCGCCCGAGGGCTGGCGGACGCAGCCTATCACCTTCTTGCCGAGCTTCCCGAGTCCCTCCACGAGCCCGAGCGTGGTCGTCGTCTTGCCCTCGCCGAGCGGAGTGGGGGTGATGGCCGTGACGTCGATGTACCTGCCCTTCCTGCCGGCGCCGATCCTGGCCAGGACCTTCGTGACGTCGATTTTGGCGAGAAACTTCCCGTAGGGAGTCCACTCGTCGTCCTCTATGCCGAGTTCGGCGGCAAGTTCCGAGGCGCTGCGGAGCGACTCTTCCGCCGCCTCCGCAATCTGCCAGTCCTTCATCGTGGTCGGGTCAAGCTTCATGACCCGATATTATACCATATTTCGGCGGACCGTTATGGCAAATTCAGCCACAAACGGAGCGGTATAATTCCAGCGTCTTTGCACACATCCGCTCGACCGAAAAGCTGGTCCTGACGGACTCTACGGCGGCTGATGCGATGCGGGACTTCTCGTTTTCGGGGAGATCAAGCACCTTGTCGAGAGTTTCCGCCAGTTTCGCCGGATCCGCGGGCGGGACGAGGAACCCCGTCTCGCCGTCGGAAATCGTCTCGCACGCCCCTCCGTGCGCAGTCCCGACGACCAGCCGTCCCATCGCCTGGGCCTCCGGAATGACTCTTCCGAAAGCTTCCGGCTGGGCGGACGAGGCGCTCACGACCACCTCGCTCATCGCGTAGATGCGAGGCATCTCGTCCGAATGGTCGAGAAAGACGACCTTCTTCCCTTCCGGAAGCCTTGCCGCCATGGCCTTCAGTTCGTCTGAATAGGCGGTGCGTCCCTGGTCGGAACCGACAAGCAGTACGCCGACGTCCGAATGGTTCATCATTCCGAGAGCCGCGAGAAGGTCCTTCTGTCCCTTCCAGAAGGTGAGCCTTGCGGGAAGAGTGATTACGGGGGTCTCGGGCGCGAAGCCGAGCGAAGACTTCATTTCCGCGGCGGATTCGGCGGACACCGCGTCCGGACGGAACGTCCCCACGTCCGCTCCGCGGTGGATCCGGACGATCTTCTCCGGGTCGGCGCCGTAGACGGAAATGATGTGGTCCCTTACGCAGTCCGAGACGGCGATGGTCTTCAAGCCGGAGAGCATCACGCGGTTGTACGGAATCTTGAGCCACCTTGGCCTCGTGCCGTAGAGTCCGTGCCACGTGGAGATGAACGGAACATCCGAAAGCCTCGAGGCGGTGCGCACGCTCCATGCCGGCGCGCGGGAACGCACGTGCATCAGCGTGAAGCCGCCCTCCTTCGCGATCTTCGCGAGCCTGATGGCGTTGCGCCGCACGACGAAGGGATTCTTCGACGCGAGCGGGAGTGTGAAGTGCTCGACCCCGAGGGACTCCAGCTCCCTGACGAGACGTCCGCCGGCGCTCGCGACGGCGCTCGGCACGCCCGCGACTGAAAGCGCGGTCGCGATTTCAATCGTGCCGCGCTCGACGCCGCCCTGCTCGAGGGCCGGTAGGACCTGAAGTATCTTCATCTCTAGAAGAACCACTTCGCACAGGCGAGGAGACCCTGCTTCCACGGGACACGGTGCGAGACGCCGCTCTTGCCCTTGAACTCGTCGAGGTGGGCGACGTACCAGTCGTAGTTCCTGACGAGCGCCTGCTTGTTGGAATACTGCGGCTTGTAGCCGAGGAGCTTCTCCGCCTTCTCGATGGACACGAAGGAATCGGTCGACGCCGTCTCGTAGACCCACGGATAGAGCGGCGAGAGGTGCAGCTTCTCCAGTATGCGAAGGATGAAGATGAGAGGCTTCACGGGCATGCCGCGGATCTTCTTGCCGTGTCCGGCACGGTCGAGGACCGCCTGGTAGTCCTCCTTCATCGTCGTGAATTCCTTCGCGCCGATGTTGAACTCGGTGTTGACGACGTCCCTGGGATACGTCATCGCGTTCCAGATCGCGTGGTCGAGGTCGTCGACGTCCATGAGCTGGTAGCGGTTGTTTCCGGAACCGATCATGGGGAAGCCGTGTCCGGTGTACGCCCAGTCGTAGAAGAGCGCGAAGACGCCGAGGCGCTCCGGGCCGATGAAACTCTTGGGACGGATGATGGAAACGCAGTAGCCGTCCTTGATGGCCTCGCGGCAGATGTTCTCCGCGTCGATCTTGGCGTGTCCGTATGGTCCGACGCCGATCATCGGGTCCGTCTCGTAGATCGGGTGTTTCTTCGGGACGCCGTAGACGGCAGTCGACGAAATCTGGATCATGCGGTCGAGGTTGTACTTGCGCGCGGCGTTGAGGACGTTGCGGCATCCGTCGACCTCGGTCGTGCGGATGTCCTCCTCGGAGTAGAGCGGAAGCGCGGCGGCGCAGTGCACGACGATGTCGCAGCCCTCTGTTGTCTTCTCGACCGCGGGAATGTCGCGGACGTCGCCTTTCGTGAACTTGAGCCAGGGCTCGTTCTTCTCGGGATAGTCAAAGTCCGCTATGTCGAGTACGCGTATCTCCTCGACGCCCTTCTCGCGAAGGAAGCGTATGAGGTTGATGCCGAGGAATCCGGAGCCGCCGGTGACAAGAACCTTCATTCCCCCCTCCCCGAAATCAGTTGGCAGGAGTCGGGGCTGCGGGCGCGGCAGGTGCGGCAGGCGCGGCAGGCGCCGCGGGAATTGCAGGCGCCGCGGGAGCCGCGGGAGCTGCCGGAGCCTGGGCTGTCGGCGTGGCGGGAGCCTGCTGCTGCGCGGGCGCCGCTGCTACGGGAGCGTCCCCCGCGACGGAAGTCGCGGTAGAGGTGATCTTCGCGAGAAAGAGCGTGTTGGCGAGGAAGATCGCGCCGAGTATCGCAGTCGCCTTGATGAGGATGTTGCCGGCGTCGGCACCGAGCGACGCCTCGAGGGCTCCGCCGCCGAACGCTCCTCCAAGTCCGCCTTCCTTCGGCTTCTGCAGCATCACGATAAGGCCCAGAAGCAGGCACACGAGGACTTCGACAACGTAAAGGATCACTTTAAGGACTACCATTTCTAGATTCTCCGGTTTTTTAGGATTTCCACATATTATATCATACTTGCCGCCCAAAGGGCAAGATGGCCAAGTTGGAGGTTATTGGTCGGTGGTTGGTGAAGCGCGGTTAGAGGACATGCATTGCGAAGGCGATGACGGGAGGCATCGTAGCAATCGAGAGGAGAGTCGTCCCGCTGACGAGTCCGACGGACATGTCGACGTCGCTCCCGTACTTCGCCGCCAGCATTGCCGTGAGAGCCGCAACAGGCGCCGCGGACGAGACGACGAGCGCGAGGCACATCGTGCGGTCGAGGAAGACGAAACGTCCGACGACCGAGAACGCGCCGATCATCATGAGCGGATACCCAACGAGGCGAAACGCCGCCGCGGCCCAGGCCATCGGCGTCCTCAGTATCGGACCCGCCTTCGCTCCTGCGAGGTGATATCCTATCACGACCATCGCGAGCGGAGTGTTGATGTCAGCAAGGCACTTCACGGGAACGTCGATTACCTGCGGCAGGTTGACCGAAGCGAAGAAGATAGGGAGTCCGATCGCGAGACCCGCCGTTCCCGGATTGACCAGGATCATCCTCGCCTCTCCCCTTCCGATCCGACTCGGCGGGACACCCCTCATCGTGCAGTATCCCCAGCTCCACATCACGATGTTGAAGACGCCCACGTAGACGACTCCGTAGAACACGCCTTCGCTCCCGAAGAGAGCATACTCGAGGGGGATGCCCATGAACCCGGCGTTGGAGAACACCGCGGCGACCTTCAGGACGTTCTCGGTCGGAGCGCTGCGATGACGGAGGAACGCGGTGGCGAGCACGATCGCGACGAAATGTCCGCCGATGGCGAATGCGAATGCAAGCGCAAGCGAACAGAGCATCGAGGAGTCGAACGGACGCTCGAACGCATGAATCACGAGTGCCGGCGTCACCACTACGACGAGGAAATCGACAAACCCCTTTATCGCCGCGTCGCCCAGGAGCCTCGTCTTGCGCGCGACGAAACCGACGGACATCAGCGCGAAGAGGATCCCGACCTGCGTCGCTACCGTAAGAAGACTGTCCATCGAACGTCAGTCCCTGACAGCCGGATTCAGGTAGATCGGCAGCGGCTCCGAAACAAGGAGTCTTGAATTTGCCAGGAACGCCTTCGCGAGCCCTTCCGCCGTCGGCACCCCGCCCTTCTCGTCGTAGCGGTCCCCGAACATCTCGGCGAGCTTCCCGCCGATGCGCTTGGCATCCGGGGTGAACACCTTGGCGGACTGCGGGACGCGTTTCGGGAGATCCGCCTCCTCCACCTGGAATATCGGCGTCGCGAGCGAGAATCCGTCGAAGAGCGCGATCCAGAACTTCCCCCTGCGCGCATCGCCGACGACGGCGACGGGTTCGTCTTGACGCGCACACGAGCACGGCGAGGGAAGTCCCAGGACCTCCGCTCCCGATCCAAGGGCGATTCCCTGCGCAAAGGCAAGGGCCGCGCGAATCCCGGCGAACGATCCGGGGCCGGTTCCGACAACTATGCGCGACGGTCTGCAGCCCGACATGAATTCCCATACCTTCGGAACCCATTCGCCGCTGCGCGAATCAGTTCCCTCGATTGTCGTTGCAGAAACGATGCGTCCGTCCTCGACCAGCGCCGCGGACTGCGTCTCCGTCGAGCGGTCCACCACCAGGATCGTCATTTTTCCTCCGTCCACAGATGTATCTCCTCTCCGTACGGGAAGTCGCTCGGAATGTGGTTCTTCACGCGCGAGCGAACAAGCGAATAATTCTTGGTGACATGGGTGAATATCCAGGGGCAGTCCTCCTGCAGTATCTCCTGACACCTGAACCAGTGCGAGTTGCGCTCCTCCTCCGTCGACGCCGCCATCGCCGCGTCGTACTCGGCGTCGTATTCGGGATTTTCATAGCATGAGTGGTTCGCGCCCGGACTTACGTTCCTGGAATGGAAGAGCTGGAGGAAGTTCTCGGCGTCCGGATAGTCCCCCACCCACGCCATCTGGTAGAGCTGGCAGTCCCCGTTGTTTACCGCGCCAAGGAAAGCCGCCCACGTCTGGAACCTCAACTCGAGCTTCACCCCGATCTTCGCGAAGAAGCTGACGAGCAGTTCCCCCGCCTCGCGGCTGTCCTGCGTCGGACGTCCGATGGAAAGCGTGAGGACGAGTCGGCGCCCCGTCTTCGGATCCATCCCGTCGGGATATCCCGCTTCCGCGATAAGTCGCCTGGCCTTCTCGATATTCCATGCGTACGGCGAAGGACGCTCGAGCTTGCCCGCAACGCCGTCAGGAACCGGTCCGTTGACGGGATCTATCGAATTGCAGTAGAAGCGCCTCCATGTCGGAAAATCGAACGCGCACGAAATCGCCTGCCGCAGTTTCCTGTTGCCTCCGAGCGTCCTGTCGCGCATGTTCATTCCGATGTAGCGGACCTCCAGCGCCGGAAACCCGCCGTGCAGCTCGACGCCGGATGCGGCGAGTCGCGTGTCGAGCTTCCCGTCCGCGCTCATTACCGCGCCCCAGTTGTCGCGTGCGATCGCGTCGAGGCAGTCAATCTCCCCGGAAAGGAACATCAGCCACTGTGTCGACGGATCGTCGACGACGAGATAGCGGATCCTGTCGAATCCTTTCGGATTATCCTTCCATCCGCGCCACGAAGGATTCCTCTCGAATGTCATCTCGTGGTTCCGCCACCACGAGGCGAGACGGTACGGACCCGTCTCCCTGTGGACCGCAGCATAGCTCATTGCGAGGAACCACGGGAATACGTGCTGCCTCGACTTGAGGCGAATGGTCAGCCTGTCGGATTCCGGACCGGCTTCGATCGACTCGACGGACCGCATCGTCCACCTGCCGAGCGAGCCGTGCCTGCCGTCCACGTCGCGCAGTCGCTCGAGCGAATCCTTGACGTCCGTCGCCGTGACGGGGGAATCCGGCCTGACTCTTAAGGTGTAGACGAGTCCGTCGGACGAAACCTCGGGGAGTTCGCAGAGCCCTGGTGCAAGCCTGTACGGACGCGCCTCGTAGTCTATCTCGAGCGGAGTCTCGTAGACGAGCCGGACGGCGCGGGCGTCGTATGCGGACTGCGACATTATCGGGTCCATCGAATTGACCCGCTCCAGCGAACGCGTGAACGTCGCCGCTACGAGCACGGCAGCGACGAGGCTCATTTCCGTATCTCCAGAATCAAGTCGATGCGTTTCGGCGCGCCGGGAAGCTCGGCGAGCCTGCGCTTCACCGCGGGGAGCTTCGGACGGAACGAGAACAGCGCCGGCGCGCTCCTGACGTAGAGGAATATCCTGCCGTCCTCGTAGCGTCCTGGACGGGCGGGACAGTTGGGGAAAAGTCTCGACCAGACGTCGGCAAGGGAGTCGAAGAAGTCGTTATGCTCGGTCGAAAGGTCCTTGACCGCGGCATCCACAGCGGATCCGAACGTCGCGTGTCGTCCGCGTTCTTCCGGCGCAAGGGGTTTCCAATGCGGCAACGGAACCCCGAACTCGTCTACATAGTCCATTTCCGGCGGCTATTATACCAAATCTCCGCCCGCTGCCGCAATGCAGGCCCGTGCCGTCAAACAAATGCACGGAAAGCATGATATGGCAGAAACATATCCAGAAGCGTCCGACCCTCCAACCTTATGGACGCGAGTATGGTCATTTGCAGATTTCAACGAGGTGAGTGACGGCGAAAGCGGACTTGAACGCCTCCGGAGTCGTCGCCTTGTCGGCGGGCTCGAATGTGAAGACGCGCTTCTGCCCTGGAACGAGCGTGATGGCGTTGTCGTCAAATTCGCCGCGGATCCCCTTCACGTTCATCCACACCCAGAACGCCGGCTTGTCGGTCTCGAGCGTCACCTTGAAGCCATTGATCTCGGCCTTGACGTTCGCCTTCGGAAGATCGCCCTTGTAGTTCGCGCGAACGGGGAAGTTTACTGAATCGCCAAACCGGAGTTCGAGAACAGCGTCGTCGCGAGGCGTGATCTTGCCGACCGCCGCGGCATAGTTCGCGCCGACAGCGATGCCAACCTGCTTGGCCTTGTCGTTGCCGACTACGACTTCTTCGTTCTTGCCGTCAAAGCCGTGGAACACCGCAACAACCTTCCCTTCGACGCGCTTGTCGGTGTCATTGATCACCTTGACCATACCGTCAGGCGAGAGCGTCACGTGCACCGGCTCGAAGAAGCGCTTGGCGAGATACTGGAGCGGCTTCCACTTGCCGCCGT
>JAFONM010000018.1 GCA_017418445.1 Kiritimatiellia bacterium | reverse complement strand
TGACGCCGTACTCGACGGATACTGGATCCGGAATGACGAGACGGTCGGCGGCCTTGCGCGCATCAAAGTCGTCAAGCTCCCTTTTCGAGAGGAACGAATAGTGCATCGCCTCGGTGAAACCCAGCGCGAGGCACGTCTCGCGGACACGGCACTTCGCCTTGAACGGCGCGTCCGAGAGCGACGAGACGGAAGGCGCGGACGGCATGGTGTCCGGAATATTGTCGAGCCCGTAGATGCGCGCGATCTCCTCCACCAGGTCCGCCTCTAGTTCGAGGTCGTAGCGCCAGCTCGGGATGCCGAACTTCGCGGACTTGACGCTCGCGAAGTGGGTCGCGTCGCCGCGCACGACGAGTCCGAGGCTGCGGAGGATGAAGACCATCGCGTCGTTGCCGACGGGGATTCCGATGAGGCTGCGGGCGCGGTCGAAATCGAGCTCGACGTCCGCGTTGAGGGGCTTCCTGCGGAAGTCCTCGTCTATGACGCCCTTCGCGATCTCGGCGTTGCCGTACTTCTGCAGGAGGTGCATCGCGCGACGGCTTGCGAAGTCCGCGAGGTCCTTGTCCACGCCGCGGATGTAGCGGTAGGAGGACTCGCTCGCGAGTCCGAGCCTGGTCGAAGTCGCCTTCGTCGACGCGCACTCGAAGAGCGCGCTCTCAAGCACCACGGTGGTGGTGCCGGGGGCGATCCCGGAGTTCTCGCCGCCCATCACCCCGGCCACGGCGTTGGGCTTCTCGCTGTCGCAGATCATCAGCATGGACGGATCGAGCCTGCGCTCTGCTCCGTCGAGGGTCGTCATCGTCTCGCCCTCGCGCGCGTCGCGGACGACGATCGTACGGTCCTTGAGCTTCGTGTGGTCGAAGGCGTGGAGCGGCTGTCCCAGCTCGAGCATCACGTAGTTCGTGACGTCGACGGCGAGCCCGAGCGAGCGGACGCCGCAGAGCTCGAGTCGCTTCGCCATGACGGCGGGCGAGGGGGCGTCAGGCGTCATCTTCGTGACGACGCGCGCGGTGTAGCGCCGACACTTCTCCCTGCTCTCGACGACGACCCTCACCTCGTCCTGGACGGGAGTCTCGCATTCCGTGAAATCGACGGGCGGAAGAGTGACGGGACGGTGGAGTATCGCGCCGTACTCGCGTGCGATGCCTATCACCGAGAGAGCGTCAGGCCTGTTCCAGGTGACCTCGATGTCGAAGACGACCTCGGGCTTCTCCTGCTTCGCGACGTCCCTCACGAACGCGCCGACGGGCGTCTCGGCCGGAAACTCGATGATGCCTGACTCGTCTCCGCCGATGTGGAGCTCCTTCTCCGAGCAGCACATGCCGAACGATTCGACGCCGCGGAGCTTGCCCTTCTTGATCTTGAACTCCCCTTCCGGGATGAAGGCGCCGATCTTCGCGAAGGCGGTCTTGATTCCCGCGCGCATGTTCGGCGCGCCGCAGACCACCTGGAACGTCTCCTTGCCGTCCGTCACCTTGCAGACATGCAGGTGGTCGCTGTTCGGATGCGGTTCGGACTCAAGGACGTCGACGACGACGATGAGGTCCGAGAGCGGGGATCCGCCGATGGTATCCACGGACTCGACCTGGAGTCCCGCGCGGGTGAGCTTCTCCGCGAGCTCATTCGGTTCGATGTCGTCGATCTTGACGTAGTCGTTAAGCCAACTGAGTGGGATCTTCATTCTTCGGTTCTTCTTTCTTCTCTTCTGCTACTGCTTCCGAGTCTTGCGTGGGTGCGGACTTTTTCCTGCGCCACTGGGGTCCGTACTTGGGGAACTTCTCGACGGCCGAGTAGACGCCGTTCGTGAACGCGACGACGTGTCCAGTGGAGGCGAGCCATGCGAGGTGCTTCTCGCTTTCGGAGTCGGGCGCGATCTCCTGCTTCGCGGAGCAGGGATGATCGGCGACGAACTTCGCTACGGTCGCGAGTTCGGGGATGGCGTGTTCGGAATCGAACTCCTTGAGCTCGACGCCGACGACGAACTCGGGGCCGCGCGCGTCATTGGCCCTGAAGAAGCTGAGCTTGCGGTGGTGGAAGGCGCCGCGAAGCGCGAAGCACATTCCGTACGGCGCGCGGCGCTCGGCCTCTAGCGCATCCTTCGCGGCCCACTGCAGCGGCTTCGTGGGACTCTTCATCGCGGCGTCCGCGGTGATCATGAGGTGCTTCGGCTCGTCGATGAGCTGCGGAAGGATCGTGCGGCGGAACTCGCCCTCGGCCTGTTCGCGGGTGATGGCCGCAGCGTCCTCGCCGGCGCCCTTGGGGACGAACACTGTCTTCTTCGTCGCGCCCTTGCGCCACTCCTCGATCGCCTCGGCGGTGCGGACCATTTCGATGTGGGAACGGTACTGCTCCTCGGACATGTCGGGATAGCGGGTGCGGATCATCTCCCTCACGGTCGTGTTGAACTCGTGGATGTTCGGGGGACCGAGAAGGACGCCCGAGAGTCCGCACTTCGCGACGCAGCTGAAGTTGCCCTTCGGCGGTTCGGTCTCGATTTCCTTCGAGTCGTAGTAGTCCGAAAGGTGCGCGGCGACGGCATGTGCCGCGACGTCGGCCTCGTCCAGTGCGGCGAACCCGCACGCCTTGCACTGGTGGAATCCGAGCGGCTTCGGCTGCTCGCCCTCGCGCGGGGCCTTCGCCGTCACCTTGAGAAGAACGGAAGTCGGATTGTCGAGGAAGAAGTACGCGAGGTCCTTGAGCTTGTACGCGTGGAAATCCTGCTGGAGCTTGCGGATGATCGTGCCGAGCGCCCTGGTCTCCGGGAGGATCTTGACGTCGGCGGAGAGAGGACGCGGACGATCCTCGAAGCGCGGACGGCGGTCGAGGCCGCGCTGCCTGTCTCCGTGCGGCTTGTCGCCGAACGGACGGCCGCCCTGCGGCTTCGCGTTCCTGTCGGAGCGGGGCTTGTCGCCGAACGGCCTGTCGCCGCGCGGTTGCCTGTCAGTGCTCCCGCGCGAAGAGACGGCCTTGGCGACAGTCACTCCGGCGTCCTTCTTCGCCCAGTCCGGCGTGAAGTCAAACGACGCCAGGGAGCCGAGGTCTACCTTGGTTGTATCTTCCGTGTCCATACATTGATATTATATCATATATTTCGGGTGCGGAGTGCGCGGATTTGGTCGCAGAAAACGCAGATTGCCGCGGCCGGCCCACGATCGTCATCGCCGTCCACGCGCTTCAGGCGACGGAAGACATCGCCTCGCGGATTTCGGCGAGCGTGCGGATCGAGTTGAGGCGCGCCCTTAACGCGGCCGCGCCCGGAAGTCCGCTGAAATATCTAAAAAGGTGCGTGTGCATCTTGACGGACGCATAGCCGTCGACGGACGGGACGTGGTCCGAGGAAAACTTCTTCAAGAGCTGCTCGCGAAAGGCCAGAATGTATTCGAGATGGCGCCTGCAGAGCTCTATCCTTCCTGTCGACTCGCCGGCTGCGCGGTCGGACGGCAGACCGAGTCCTCGCTTCAGTTCTGCGAAGATTCCGGGGTTTCCGAGAGCCCCGCGTCCTACCATTATCGCCGAGACTCCAGTCTCGGCCATGGCCCTGGCGTCCGCAATCGTGCGCACGCCGCCGTTGCCGGTGACGGGGACGGGCGAGCGTTCCGCGACTTCGCGAAGGACGTCGAGATGAATCGGTCCGCCGTGCTTCTGGCTCGTGTAGCGCGCATGAACGGCGATGCCGGAGACTCCGGCGGAGACGGCCTCGTCGAGGATCTCGAATATGCCGGCATTCCCGGGATGCGGTCCGATCCGCGTCTTGAGCGTGACCGGGAGGTCGGTGTTCTCCTTCATGACCCTTAGGAGGCGGCCGATCTTCTTCGGATCCTCCATGAGCTTCGCCCCCGCTCCGCACCGCGTCACGTTCGGCATCGGGCATCCCGCGTTGAGGTCGAGGGCGACGAATCCGTGTCCCGCCGTCTCTCGCACCGCGACCGCGAGGTCGCCCTCCGACGCCGCGAAGAGCTGGCAGACGACCGGGCCCTCTCCGGGCATCGTCTCGAGAAGCTGGTGCGTGGGGGAGTGTCCGTGCGCAAGAGCCGCGGCGGACACCATCTCGGTGCAGGAAACGTCCGCTCCGCACTCGAACGCGAGGCGCCTGAACGGCGCGTCCGTGAAATCCGCAAGCGGCGCGAGGACGAACTTCATTTTTCCACGTCCTGCTTCGCGCCGACCTTCTGCCATCCGGGCTGCGGAGCCTCCACGCCCGCCAGGACCGGATCGAAGTACGGCGCCT
Organism: Kiritimatiellia bacterium; assembly: GCA_017418445.1. Classification (GTDB taxonomy): domain Bacteria; phylum Verrucomicrobiota; class Kiritimatiellia; order RFP12; family UBA1067; genus UBA1067. The sequence continues at coordinate 16,182 of JAFONM010000018.1, read as the reverse complement.
TCGTGTCCACGACCGCGAACGATACGAATGCGGGCGCGCTCCACATGGAATCTGCGGACTTCGCGAACACCGCGACGTCCACACGGTTCGACGGGACGACGAGCGACCTGTCGATCGTCACCCTCGCCGTATCGGGAGCAATCTTCTCGAGCCTAGCGGCGCCGGGCGCGCCGTGGACGACGCCGAAGGCGTATTCCCCGCCGTTGACGGACGGACTGCCGCCCGCCTTGACGACGAAAGTGCGGTTGGTCGCGTCAGTCCTGAGGACGAAAGCCCAGGCGCAGGGGCTCGCGTAGGTCAGTTCGGGGAGCTTCCCCTCCTCGGTGCGCGTCGCGCCGCCCACGCCCGCGACGAGCGCGACCGGAGGTATCTCCTCGAGCTTCATCTCCGAGGAGAGCCTCTTCAGCTTCGCGAGGTCGAGTCCGTTAGGCGGCATCGCGGTCGGATGCGCCTTCTCCGTAAGGTAGTCGTCCTCGGTCTCCACGCCCCTGAGCGAATGGCGAAGGAGCGACTGGATGGTCGGCGCGAGGCGCCCCGTGTGCACCATCCCCGCCTTGACGGCCTTGTTGAACGAGCCGCTCGCCGCGAGGGCCGCCCTGAGGTAGTACTGGTCAGACCAGCTTCTCCCGACCGTCGCGATGCAGTAGGGCGTCACGGACGCGAAGACGTCGCCGTACCTGCCGAGCGGAGGGGTGTCCTCGCATACGGGGAACACCCATACCTGGTTCGAGCGGTAGAACCTGTACATCAGCGGAAGCTTCGCCGCGTACATGGTGACAGCAGCACGCGGAAGCGAGCGCCAATAGGGTCCGCTCGTGAGCGCACGGCTCGAGTTGCCGAAGACCGGACACGGAAAGATCACGTTCGGGAGGTCAAGGTCCATCCCGCGCTCGCGTCCGACAGAGTCGAACCTCACGCGAGCAAGACCGGGGAAGTTCGTGACGGCGAGGACCGAGTGTCCGCCATCGCGGTTGAAGTATATGTCTCCGGCGTTCGGGCCGTCCTCGCCCTTCTCGAGCTCCATCACGGCCGAGAAGCATCCGGATTCGAAGTCCCACGACAGATTCTGCGCCCCGAGCGCCAAGGAGCCTCCGGTCTTCCCCTTCGCGGGCACGACCGCGAGCGGTCCGAGAAAAATGCGCTCGCCCTTCATCCGCACGGCGAGGTCGACCGCGTCCTTGAATCGCCGTTCGTTCCTGTATTCGATGAAGTCCGGATCGGACCCTATCGTCTCCGCGTCGCGGAATCCGAGCCTGATCGCCTTTTCGAGGTCGTCGAAAGCGGTCTCCCTGCGTCCGAGCCGCGCCTCGGAGCATGCGAGGTTGTAGCGCCATGTGGGATCGTCGGGGAGGAGTTCCGTCCCGGCGCGCGCCGCCTTTTCGCAGGCCGAGTAGTCGGCATTTGCGGAGGCTCTGATGAACTCGCCCCGCAGCTCCTCGTGCCTGTGCTGGCGAGAGGGATAGTCCCACACCGAGAGGACCGCCAGTACTAGTCCCGAGGCGAGCGTCATTTGTGCAGTCTCAGCCAGCCGGGAATCTTCACGAGCTTCGCCTCGCGGCTCTGGTTCGTCTCGATCGACTGGGAGTTTCCGATGGACGGGGACTCGAGCGTCGCGATGCGCGTCATGAGCGTCTGCTGGCGCACGGCCTGCTGCTGGCTCAGCGACTCGCTGCGCTGGCGCTCGGCGACGAGCTCCTTCTCCCTGGCCTGCAGCTTCTCGCGCAGGGCGACGACCTCGCCCCTGAGCTGCACCACGTCCTTGTCACCCTCGTTCCTCCTGGCGGCCGTGTGTTCGGCCAAACGCAGCTTCTCGGTGAGCTCGGCAATGCGGCGCTCGTACTCGAGGTTCCGCTTCTGTCCGAGGCGGATCGTCTCGTCGAGCTCCTTGCGGAGCTGCGCCGTGCGCGGATCCTCCGGACGGTTGAAGAGCGCCTTCCTCGTCATCTCCTCGATGCTGGCGCCGGCGCGCTTGAGGAGCTCGCGGCGACGGCCCAACAGTCCCTCCATGCGCGCCTCGTGTCGGCGACGGAACTCCTCTGCCGCCTGCTTCTCCTGCTCCATCAGCGTCGCGATCTCCTCCGCCTCGCCGGTCATGAGCGAATACACGGCCGCCTGCGTGTCCGCGATTTCGCCAGCGGTCTGCGGAAGCCGCCTGAGTTCGGCCTCGAGCTCGCCTATCTTCGCCCTTAGCGAACCCTCCTTCTCGGAATACTCCCTTGCGGCGGCCGAGAACCTCTCCTCCGCGGCGGATTCGCGTTCCGCCGCGGACTTGGCGGCGGCGTCCATGCGCGACTGGAGGTCGGCCGTGTGGCGGCGCTCCTCCTCGAGGAGTCCCTCGAGCTCCCTGATGCGCGTTTCGTCCACGACCTTGCGCTCGACGATCTTCTCGACGACCTTCTCGACCTCGACCGGAACCTCCACGCGCTTCTCGATGATCTTCTCGACCTCGATCGGAACCTCCTTCTCGACGATCTTCTCGACGATCTTCTCGACGGGAATCTCCTTGACGACGATCTTCTCGACGGGAACCTCGACGATCTTCACCTGCTGCTGCGGTTCGAAGGCGGGCGCGGCGACGACCTGCTTCTCGGACTCTGCGGGCTTGGCGGGGACGGGCTCCTCCGACAGGTCCGGCGTCTCCTTCTCGCTCCCGAAGGGCGGACGAGTCTCGACGATGGTGGCGGTCCTGGGCAGACGCCCGGAGGCCAGAAGAGCGTCCGCGGCGGCCTTGTTGAACGGTCCGCGCGGATTGCCATCGCCGATGTCGATCGAGAAGCGCATGTCGAGAAAATCCACGTCCTCCACCTTGCGCCAGACGATCTTGTCGTCCGATATCTCCTGGTTGGGCTGGATGCGTCCCATCCTCGCCCACTCGACAAGCTTTTCCTTCGTCTCCGGACCGAACGTCTCGTCCTGCGTCCTCAAGTACCACCTGGACTCGCTCATGGACTCCTCCTTTTGAACAAACCTGACATCATGCCGAAGCGTCCACGCTTCGCCGCGGAAAGTTCGCGCCGAGCCGCGGCCTCGAGGGCCGCGAGCCTGGACGGATCGACGTTCTTGAATATTCCGCCGATGGACGGCGGAGGCGGCACGGACGCCGATGCAGCGTCGGCCACGGGCGCCACTATCTCCGTCCGCGGCGGAGGCTCGACCTCGATCACCTTCTCGACGATCTTCTCGACCGGAACCTCCACTCGCTTTTCGACGATCTTTTCGACGATTTTCTCGACGGGGACTTCGACGCGCTTTTCGACAATCTTCTCGACGGGCACCTCCACGCGCTTCTCAACGATTTTCTCGACGGGCACCTCCACGCGCTTCTCGACGATCTTCTCGACGGGCGGAGGATCCTCGTCGGGGGCGAGATCATGCCGGCGGTAGATGCTCGCGCCTTGCGGAATCAGCCCGCCTTTGGAGAGACCGACCACCATCTTCCGGTTGAACGGTCCGAAGAACTTGCCCGGTTCGGCCTCGACGACCCACGTCATCTCCAGTTCCGGCATCAGCTGCGCCGGAATCCACTTGCGCCTGTCACGCGAGACGAAGCCGCAAGGCTCGACGCGGCCTTCCTCGGCCCACGTCACCAGAGTAGCCGCGTCGGTCGGACCGTACACGTGTCCGTCCGGACTTCTTACGTACCAATCCTGCTTCTCTTTCATTTCTCCCACCACGTTCGACGGACCTTCACGAGCCCGGATGCACCGGACGTCCTCCGGCCCTGCACATCGGGCATTCCGCGGCCGTCCACGTCTCGGGCGTCATGCGCACGAGCGAGAACATCGGAATGCGTCCGAACCTGACCTTGCCGCCGGAGCGATCCACGAGGACGACGACGCCGGCGACCCTGCCGCCCGCCGCCTTGACGAGGTCGATCGTCTCCTGGACCCTGCCGCCCTTCGTCACTACGTCCTCCGCGACAACATAGCGCTCGCCCTTCCTGATCGAGAAGCGACGGAGGGCGAGGACGGTGTTGGGCTTGCCGGTCGCGTCCACGCCCGCTCCCTGCACCTTCTCGGCGAAGATGCACTTCACGTTCAGCTCGCGCGCGACCTCGTGTCCGACGAGTATGCCGCCGACGGCGGGAGAGATGACGCCGTCTATCCTCCTGCCGAGCTTTCCGCTCCTGACGGCCTCGCGCGTCGCGGCCCTGCAGAGCTTCTCAGCTATGCGTGGATACCTCAGCACGTTCGCGCACTGGAAGTAGCGGTTGGAATGGAGCTTGGAGCGAAGCTCGAAGTGTCCCTCGAGAAGCGCTCCGGTGTCCTTGAATGCCTTCATTACCTGTTTCTGCGTCATGACTTCGATGCCTTTCACTCTATGCTTATCCTCAGAAGATCCTCCTTCGGGAAGGCGGGTGCCGCGGCCTCTGGAGAGGCGGCTTCGATCTTGTCCGGCTCCGCCGAGGCCATGGACGGCGGATACGGGACGAAGTCGCCGCCCGGCGCGACGGGACCCGCCAGCACGCCCATGTCGGACTCGGAGACAATCGCCCGCGCCGGCTCCTCGGGGAGCGTGGAGAGCGAGAGGTCCGCCTTCAGCCCTCCCACCCTGTCCCTCCTCACGGAAAGCGCGGCGCGCACCCTGTCCATCGCCTTGGTCTCGACTTCCTCGGAAAGCTCCACGAACGCGCACGACGGATCGGAACGTCGCGCCTCCGGCCGCGAGGCGAACGCTACCGCGGAATAGGGGAAGAGCGCCGAGAGCGCGGCCGGCATGGAGAACATCGCCGCAAGGAACAGCAGCTCGCTCCTTACGCTGCGCCTTGGTCTCGTCGACGGTCTCGTCATTCCAGCCCTCCGTTGCCCTGCCGCTCGGCGAACAACACGCGCCGCACTCCGGCCCGCTTCGCGATCGCCGCGAACTTCAGGAGGTCGCGCCCCATGATGCGCCAGTCGGCCATCGCCAGGAGCGCGGCGTCCTCGCCTTCCGCGATCCGCGCCGCCTTCTCGGAGAGGGCCGCGCGGAAGCTCTCCATCTGCGTCTCGTCGTCGAGAAGATATCTCGTGTCGTCGAAGAAGACGAGAGTTCCCTTGTCGGTAGGGACGAGCAGCGAGACGGCCATCGCGTCCGCGACGTCGTCGACCCCGGTGTCGGGGAGGGCGAACAGAGCGCCGCGCTCGGCCGTGAAGGTGCCGCCCACCATGACGATCGTCATGAAGAGGAGCCCGACCGTCACCCACGGAACCGCGGCCGCGAGGGGGCGCAGCCCCCGTTGGACGAAGTCGCGCATTCCGGGCGTCCGCCGCTCTCTCCATCCCCAGTCGTTCACCTGGACTTCCTCCCGCCCGCTGTCAGGTGTCCGACGATCTCGGTCGCCGCGGCCTCCATGTCGGATATGATGCGGTCGAGCCGGAGCCGCAGCGCCGCGTACATTATGCCGGCCGGGATCGCGACCATCAGCCCCTCGCCAGCGAGCAGCATCGAGTTGACCGCCCCGCCGACGAGCTCGGCACGCGGAACGAGCGCCTGCGAATTGACGAGCATCATCGTGTTCACGAACCCGAATATCGTCCCTAGAAGGCCGATGAGCGGCGCAGTCTGCCCTATGATGGCGAGAATCGCGAGGCGCCTGTCGAGACGGCCCACCTCGGCGCGTCCGCGCGCGTCGACCGCCTCCCTGAGCGCCATGAAATCGCCGCCCCGGTGCCGTATCGCGGCCGATGCGACGGCAGCGACCGGGACGGGGGTGTCGTCGCATATCGCCAGCGCCTCCTCCTCGTTGCCGCTGTCGAGGACGTTGACGACGCCCTTCATGAAGTCCTGCCAGTCGATCTGCGCGCGACGCAGCTCGAAGAACCTTTCGAAGAAGACGAAGACGGCGGCCGCCGCCAACAGGACGAGTATCCAGAAGATCGGTCCCCCGGCGTATGTCAGGTAGTTCAATCGGAGTCTCCTTTCAGTTTCAGGCGTTCGTAGCGACGGCTCGCCTCGGGTATCGCCGTCGCGACGTCGCTCTTCATCACGCGCCTGAGAATCCTTCTCGCGCCCTTGGCGTCGCCCTTCCGCTCGTGGATGTCGGCCAGCTGGAAGGCGGCGCGCGCGAAGGTCGACATGGACTCCTCGTCATACCTGACGCCGGCCCTGCGATCCTCCGTGTAGCGTTCGACTACATGCGCGTAGTACTGCTGCTCGGCCTCTTCGGCGCGTCCCATCTTCTCAAGCGTGCGGCCTATCTTGAACGCCAGCACCAGTTTGCCGCCGGGAGTCGCGGACTCGCCGAGTTCCAGCGCGCGGTAGGCGTCGAGCGCCTCCCTGTAGCGCTCCCGGCTGTCCGCGCCCATCACGAACAGCACGTCCGCGGCGAGCATGCGCGCGCGGAACGCGTCGGCGGGATCGACGTCCCTCGCCTTGATGACCTTGTCGAGGACGATCAGCGCGTCATCGAGCCGCGCGAGCTCCACGAGAGCCTCTCCCTGGACGAGCCACCCCGCCGACTTCTCAGGCGAGTCGGGATAGTCCTTGACGAGCCGCGTCACGAGGTCCACGGCCCCCTCGCTGTCGTGCGCGGCGGACGCCGCGCGCGCGGCCCAGACGAGGGCCGACGGTGCCTGGGCGGACTTCGGCGCGAGGTTCGTCGCGTAGTTCGAGAAGAGTCCGCACGACTCCTTCCAGCGCCTGTCGTTGAAGCAGTACTTCGCGAGCCACAGCGCGGCCTCCGCGCGTATCGCCGCGTCCGGCGACGAGTCGACGATGCCCCGCGCCTTCGCGACGGCGTCGGCGTCGCGCCCGAGTCCGTAGAGGCAGAGCATCTCGAGGTAGTCCATGCGGGGCTTGCGCGCCGGATCGCGGCGCGCGATCTCCGCGAACTTCGCAGCGGCCTCGTCGAACTTGAAGTCGTGGTACAGCGCACGGGCCGCAGCCTCCATGTCGCGAAGCTCCACGACGGTCTTCAGCCTGCGGCCGGAGGGAGTGTCGGGATACTTCGCGAGGACGTCCCTGTACTTCGCCATGGCCTCGTCGCCGCGCCCGTCCTCGGCGAGGACATCGCCCTGCTCCATGACGGCGCGCGCCCTGTCGGCGTCGTTCGTCGCGCAGTCGGCCGAGCGCGCATACGCGTCGAGGGACTCCTCGATCCTGCCCAGCCTCCTGAGAGCCCACGCCCTGTTCTCCTGCACGACGGCGTCGCGCGCGGACTCGGGCCACGCCTCCATCGCCTCGGCGAAGGTCCGGGCGGACTCCTCCGCGCGGCCCTTCGCGTAGTACGCCGCCGCGAGCGCGAGAATCGCGTCCCTGGCCCCTTCCGCGTCGGGGGAATCCCTGGCGATCTCGACTATCGACTTCGCCCCCTCCTCGAATGTCCCGTCCGACATGATCTGCACGCGCCCCAGGCGGAGCCCGACGGCGCGCCGCAGGGCTGCGTCCCCGACGCGTCCGAGCGCGTCGGCGAGCGACGCGACGTCACCGAGCCTCATCGCGGCCTCGGCGACGGACTTGTCTGACGCATTCGTGGAGGCGAGGACGCTTCGCCACGAATTCGTAGCGCCCAGCCCGTTCCCCTCCGACTCCTCCGCCCATGCGACGGCGAGCATCGCCTCCGGCACGTCGGACGGGAAGCCGTCCTGCGCCGCCATCGAGAGTATCGCCTTCGAATCGCCGGCGGCGCGGGCGAGGGAAATCCGCAGCAGCGTCGCGGACGAGGCGTAGGCAGGGTCCGCGAACCTGTGCGCGGAAAGCGCCTTCGCCGCATCGTCCCTTCGGCCGAGCCTGTCGAGAGCCAGCGCGCGATAGTAGGCGAAGCCGTCGCCCTCGTACTCGGGATGCAGCTCCAGCGTCTTCAGGACGTCGGCCCAGCGCCCTTCGCGCGCGTAGCTCTCGACGAAGACGAGACGGGCCTCGTCGCCGTCGGACTTCACGGCGTAGGTGCGCGCTATCTCCCAGAGCCCGTCGCGCAGCGCGTCCTTCGCGACGGCGAGGCTGTCGACCGGCTCCTCGGCGACCGCGGCGAAGGCGACGGCCGCCGCGACTATGGACAGCGCCGGCCTCACACAAGATCCCCCAGGTAGCCCATTTGCGCGAGCAGCCTTTCGTTCTTCATCCAGTTCGGCTCGACCTTGACCCATATCTCGAGCGAGACCTTCACGCCGAAGACGTCCGAGAGCTCGCGCTCCGCGCACTGCCTCACGTACTTGACGGTCTCGGCGCCGCGACCTATGACGATCGGCTTCTGCGACGGACGGTTGACGAGAACGTCCACCGTCGCCTCCCAGACGGGCCTGCCGCCGCGCTCCCTCTCGTCGATGCGGCGGACGCACACTCCGATCTCGTGCGGAAGCTCCTGGTGGAGGCGCGCGAGGTACTTCTCGCGTATTGCGTCCGCCATCGCGAGCCTGCGCGGATAGTCGGTGACTATGTCGTCGGGGAACATCGGCTCGCCGACCTCCGCGAAGTCGAAGAGCGCGTCGAGGACGTCCTTCGCGCCTCCCTCGGTGGACGCGATCGACTTCGCCCACTTCACGGCGAGGTCGCTCCCCTGCTCCTTCCACGCGTCGCGGTACATCGTCTCGAAGAACGGCGCGCGGTCGGCCTTGTTGAGGACGAAGAGGACCTTCTCGGGACGTTCGCGCGCGACGCGCTGCATCCAGCCTACGTCCTCGAGGCGAGGCTCCTCGGACGCGTCGAAGAGGACGCACAGGATGTCCGTCCCGGCAGCGGAGCGGCGGGCCATGCGGTTGAGGAGGCGACCGAGGTTGCCGACCGCCTTGTGGAGCCCAGGAGTGTCCAGGAGGACGAGCTGTCCGCGCGGGTCGGAGACGATTCCGCGGATCGTGTTGCGCGTAGTCTGCTCGACCGGCGACACGATGGAAATCTTCTCGCCGACGAGGCGGTTCACGAGAGTCGACTTGCCCGCGTTGGTGCGACCCACCACCGCCACGACCGCCGACTTGCGCGCTGTCTCTGGTGTCTCATCCATTGTCATCGCATATTATAGCAAATTCCCAGAGCGCCATTGACAGTCATTACGAAATAATTTAGAATAGACTGCGACGTCAAGGAAAGGAAAAACAAACCATCATGACGACAGACGAACTCAACGCAAGGTACGGCGCCCCAGGCAGGATCGTGTTCCATCCGGGACACTGCGGATATCCCGAAGTGGTTATAACCAACAAGTTCGGCACGGCCGAGATCGCGCTCCTCGGCGCGAACACGCTCTCGTACCGTCCGACCGGCCACAGCCCGGTCATCTTCCGTCCGGCGAAGCGCGACTACAACCGCGGGGACTCCTTCCACGGCGGAATCCCCGTCTGCTGGCCGCAGTTCGGCAGGCTCGCGATAGCCGGGATGGTCCAGCACGGATTCGCCCGCAAGATGCCATTCGAGGTCCGCGGGACCCAGTATTCCGAGGACATGACCGAGGTGACGCTCGGGCTCTCCTCCACGCCCGACACGAAGTCCCTCTGGCCACACGACTTCGACCTCGAGGTGAAGGTGTCGGTCTCCATGAAGCTCAACCTGAAGCTGACGACGAGGAACACGGGATCCGAGCCGTTCGAGTTCACCGGCGGCTTCCATCCCTACTTCCTCGTCCGCGAGCGCGACGGCGTCGTCGTGCGCGGACTCGACGGGGTTCCGTACACGTACGCCGTCGACATGTCCTCCCACGTCCAGACGGGAGACCTCGCGATGACGTCCGCCGCGGACCACGTCTTCTCGCTTCCGGACGCGCCGAAGCACGAATTCGCGCTGGTCGACTCGGGACTCGACCGCGCGATAGCGATGGTGTCGAGCGGGAACTCGTCGGCGATAGTCTGGAATCCGGGCAGGGAGAATCAGCTTCCCGACTTCGAGCCGGACGACTGGCGCAAGTTCGTGTGCGTGGAGCCGGTCACGGCGTGGCCGAAGGCGCAGGGAACGCTTCCGCCCGGCGGAGAGCACGCCCTCACGGTGGCGATTCAGTCGACGACCAGGGTCGGATAGCCGCCGAACTCCTCGATCTCGTCCGGACGGTCCGGCTCGACCTCGAGAATGCGCATCGTCTCGGCGGCGATATCGCGGAATATCGGCCCCGACGAATTGCCGCCCTGGTGGAACTTCGTCCTCTCCTCGAAGTCGAGCGTCACCAGCGCGACTATGCGCGGCTTCGCGGGATTCGCGTCGTCGGGGTCGCGCCTCTCCACTCCCGACGGAACGATTCCGCAGAACGTCGCCCGATAAAGCCCCGGGACGTACGTTCCCCCCACCGCCTTCTGCGCGGTGCCGGTCTTTCCCGCCACCGAATACCCCTTGACCGCCGCGCGACGCGCGGTACCTCCCGGCGCGGCCACGCCCAGCATCATCCGGCGCATCTCACGTGCGGTCGCCACCGACACCACGCGAACGCTCTCCGGCGGCGGTCGTTCCAGGAGATCGCGTCCCTCCGCGTCCACCACGCCTTCGACGATCCGCGGAGCGACGCGCACCCCGTCGTTCGCGAGAGCCTGGTACGCGGACGCGACCTGCAGCGCCGTCACCGCGATGCCCTGTCCTATCGCCGCGCGCGACCACGTCGCCTTGTCCCACATCCTCTTGTTCGGATCCCTCAGTATGCCGGCCTCCTCCCCGGGGAGCTCGATTCCGGTCCTGCTCCCGAAGCCGAAGCGCGTCATCCCGGCGTACAGCTTGAGGGGGCCGAAGGAATAGCCCAGCTTGCCGATGACGATGTTCGACGAATGGACGATCGCCTCCTCGACCGTCATCGTCGGATTCCACACGTGGCTGCCGTCTCCCGGAAGCTTGTAGTATCCCTCCTCGAACCTGTCGGTGGAGTAGACCGAATCGGGACGGACGAACCCGTCGTCCATCGCGACCGCCGCCGTAATCACCTTCATCACGCTTCCGGGCTCGTATGTGAACCCCGTCACGCGGTTCAGCTTCGCAGACTCGTCCACGTGCCCGAAGTCCGGCGGGTAGAACGTCGGATACGACGCCAGCGCCAGGACCTTGCCGGTCTCCGCGTCGAGGACCACGCACCATCCGGTCGCGGCGCCGTATTCCTCGATTCCCTTCGCGAGCCGCTCCTCCACGACGTACTGTATCCTGTGGTCGACGGTGAGGCGGACGTCAGCCCCGGGCACCGCCTCGATCTTGACGACGTTCTTGCTCCAGAGGACGTTCCCGCGCGCGTCGCGCTTTCCCGTCATCTGTCCGGGAATTCCCCTCAGAAGCTTGTTGAAGCGCTGCTCCACCCCCGACGATCCGTTGTTCTCCGCGTTGACTCCGCCAAGGACGTGCGCAAGGCGCGTACCTTCGAAGTACCGCCGCCTGTTGGTCTCCTCGGCTATCACGCCCGCGACGTACTGCGGATTCGTCAGGACGTCGTGCGCGCGCTGGTTGTCCGACACCGCGAGGAACTGGTAGCGCCTGGACGTCCTCTCCGTCATGGCCAGCACCTTCGGATAGTCGAGCTTCAGCATGTCCGCTATCGTCCGCGCCATGGCCTTGACGGTGCGCGGAGTCTTCTCGCCCTTCATCCTGACCGTGGCGTTCGTCATCGCCACGGGATCGAGGTGGTAGGTCCAGCACGGAGTGGACTTGACGAGCGGATACGGGTCGCCGTTGCCGTCGATCGACGAGTCGTAGATCGCGCCGCGTGACGACGGGATCTCCGCCTTGAAGTCGTAGTTGGGCTCGCGGATCGTTTCGTCCAGATGCGTGCGGACGAGCTTCTGCCCGGAGTACGCCGCTATGCAGCAGAGCACCGCGACCGGAATCCAGAATCTTGCGTTCTCGCCGATCACGACATCAGGCCCTCGTCAGCGACGAAGCGTCGTGCGCCGCGACGGAGACGGAAGCGTCTCCGCGCGCGCCACGCTCGAGAAGCGCTTCCTGACAAGCGAGACCGACCGCTGCCGCCGATCGTACGCGCCGCTGGACGAGATCCGTATGATGTGGTCGGGCCTCGCGGCGGCCATTTCCACGCCCCGCGCGTCGAGCGCGCGCCGCAGTCCGTCGCTGGACTTCACCGCGTCCCACCGCGCCTTGACGCGCGAGAGCTCGGCGTCCTTCCTCTTCAGGATGCGCTCCTTTTCGCCGATCTTGTTCATGAGCCTGTCGCAGCTCGCGGACGCGCACTGGTTTACAATGACAGTCGCAAGGAGCGTCAGGATTATGACGCCAAGATGCATCGCGTGCATACCCATGACGGACTGCTTCCTGGAGACTCTTCTGTTCCTTCTCACGCCGCCACCCCCATTTCTATTGCGCGGAGCTTCGCGCTCCTTGCGCGTGGATTGGATTCGATTTCGGACTCTCCCGCCCTCACGGCCTTCCTGGTTACCGCGATGACTCGGGGAGGAGTCCCCTCCCACCTGGAGCCGCCCTGCTGCAGGGAGACATCCCTGCCGACGTGCTCCGCGAAGAACCTCTTCACCTTGCGGTCAGTCAGCGACTCGAACGTGATCACCGCGAGGCGTCCTCCGGGACGCAGTATCTCCAGCGCCCCCTCGAGCGCCCTCCCGAGCTCGCCCATCTCGTCGTTGACCTCCATCCTGAGCGCCTGGAACACCCGCGTCGCGGGATGATGCGCACCGCGCCGCCCGAGCGTCCTCTCGACGAAGCCGGCGAGGTCTGACGTCGTGCGGAAGACCCTGCCCTCCGCGCGCGCCTTCGATATCGCCCTCGCGAGCGTCCGCGCCCTCGGCTCCTCGCCGAGCTCGCGGAACATCTCCTCGAGCGACTCCTCGCCTTCGCTGTTCACGAGGTCTGCCGCCGTACGACCTTCAGAGGCGTCCATCCGCATGTCGAGCGGTCCGTCCCTGAGGAAGCTGAATCCGCGCCCGGCTTCGTCGAGCTGCGGGCTTGACACACCAAGATCCAATAGAACTCCATCTACTTCCCCCCATCCTTTCTCCGCCGCGATGCGAGCGATGTCGCCGTGGCGTCCCTTCACGATCTCGAGTCCCGCGAGATTCATCCCGCCGACCTCTTCCAGCGCCTCGCCATCCCTGTCTATGCCGAGGACCTTCCCTCCTCGCGCGAGTATCGCGCGCGCATGTCCGGCACGGCCGAGAGTGCCGTCCACGTATCTTCCGCCCCGCCTCACCGCGAGGACCTCGATGGCCTCTTCCAGCAGTACGGGAATGTGCTTTTCCATTTTCCGTACCCCTTTTAGAATCCGGCCTGCGCCAGCGCCTCGGCGAGCGAAGCCTGGTCGACCTTGTCCGCCGGCGCGAGCGCCTGCGGATTCCACAGCTTGATCATGCGCACCGCACCCAGCATCGCGACAGTCGTCGTCAAGTTCGCAAACTGAAGGAGCTTGTCGCTGATGCGGATACGGCCTTGAACGTCAAGGGCGGGCATTTCGGAGTTGGCACCGATTATCTGGAGAAGCCGGTTCTGCGCCGGACCAAAGAGCGCATTCTTCCTGAGCTCCGCCAAACGACCTTCCATCTCCGCCTGGGGAATGATGTTGAGACACCTTTCCTTCGGATCGGGCATCACGTAGACGAACTTCGGATTGCCCATCACCGCGCGCCATTCGCTGGGAATGGTGAAGCGCTTCTTGGGATCCAAGGCATGATCGTAGCGACCCATGAAGGCCCCCGCGAACACGCCTGTCGACTCCGCGACACTCTCCTTGACTGCCTTTGACATTTTCTGACACAATTATACACTTCGTGACACCAAAGCGCAAGGGGGATTTTGAAAAAAAATTAATTTTTTTTAGAGGATGCTTAAAAACCCTTATTTTATTGGGGTTTTATGAAAACGCAGCCGGGCGAACACCCCGTCCGCCCCCATCCAGTGCGCCCCACCGCGCCCCACCGCGCCCTTTTCCGCCTTGCGATTGTGATAAAACGAGGCCGCGGAAGCGACCTCGTTTCGCGCCGGCGCTGGTGCACCTGGTGGGACTTGAACCCACACGCCTTGCGGCACGGGAACCTAAATCCCGCGTGTCTGCCATTCCACCACAGGTGCGACAATCAGGACTGCTTCTTAAGCTTCTCCTTGTGCGCGTAGAAGATTCGCGCACGCGAGGCGAAACGCTGCGCCTGCGGAAAATTCGATTCACTCGCGATCTTCTGGAACGCCTCGAGCGCCTCGCGCTCCTTGCGTCCGAGATTCGAAGGAACTTCAAAGACGATGCGAACCGTAAGGTCGCCGGGCGATCCCCCGCGAAGCGACGGAACACCCTTCCCGCGCAGGCGGAAGAGCTTGTTGTCCGGCGTGCCCGCGGGAATCTTCAGCGTAGCCGCGCCGTCGGGCGTCGGGACTTCGACCGTTCCGCCGAGCGCAGCCAGCACTGGCGACACGGGAACGTCAACGCCCAGCTCCTGTCCGTCGCGCTCGAAGATGTCGCTGTCGCGTATGGAGACGAGTACGAAGAGGTCTCCGTTCGGACCGCCCCTCACTCCGCCGCCTCCCTTGCCGGCGAGGCGCAGGCGCGAACCGTCGTCGATGCCGGCGGGAATCTTGAGCGAAATCTGGCTGGCCTTGGAGACGTGTCCCGTTCCGCGGCATGTGCGGCACGGCTTCTCGATGACCGAACCTTCGCCTCCGCACGTCGGACATGTCTGGCGGACCTGGAAGAATCCGCCGCCGGCGATGACAAATCCGCGTCCGCCGCACGAGCGGCAGGTCGTCCGCTGCGAACCCGCGGCGGCGCCCGAGCCGTGGCAGTCCGGACACTCGGAGGGAAGCGTGATGTCGATCGTGCGCTCGGAGCCGAACAGCGCCTCGTCGAAGTCGATCTCGAGGCGGAACGTCATGTCCTCGCCGCGACGCGGACCGTTCGGATCCTCGCGCTGACGCCTGCGTCCGCCGCCGCCGAAGAACTGCTCGAATCCGAAACCGCCTCCCCCGCCGTGTCCGCCGAAGATGTCGCCGAACATGGAGAAGATGTCGTCCATGTTCATGTTGCCGGCGTTGAAGCCGCCCATGCCCTCCATGCCGGCATGTCCGAACTGGTCGTAGCGCTGGCGCTTCTCGGCGTCGTGCAGGACGTCATACGCCTCGGCCGCCTCCTTGAACTTCTCCTCGGCCTCCTTGTTGCCGGGGTTGCGGTCAGGATGGTACTTCATCGCGAGCTTGCGGTAGGCGGACTTTATCTCGTCCGCCGTCGCAGTCTTCGAGACGCCAAGTACCTCGTAGTAGTCTCGCTTCTCGGCCATCGCTATTTCGCCCCCGCGGAATCCTTGTCGGACTTGTCGCCGGCGGGCCTGCCGGACGATACGACGACCTGGGCCGCGCGCAGCACCTTGCCGCGGAGCATCCAGCCCTTCTTCGACTCTATCGAAACCTTGCCTTCGTCGAAGTCCGCAGAGGGAAGATGCGCTATCGCCTCCATCCTGTCGGTGTCGAGTTCCAGGCCGACCGAATCGAACGGCTCCGCGCCATGGTCCCTGAGAGTGGACATGAACGTGTCGAACACGAGCTTCACGCCCTTCACGAACGCCTCTCCGTCGCCGGTCTTGTCGCCGGCAACGGCCGCGAGCGCGAGCTGCAGGTTGTCGACTATGGGAAGGATGTCCTTCAGTATGTCCGCCTCGGCATAGCGGTACGTATCCTCGCGGTCGCGCGCCGTGCGCTTCTTGAAGTTTTCGAAGTCCGCGAGAAGCCGCGTGTACTGGTCCTTCCAGTCCGGTTCCGCGGACTTCTTCTCGTCGGCGGACTCGTCGGCGGGGGGCTCCTCGGCGGGGTTCTCCTCGCCTGGATTCTCCTCGGCGGACTTCAGAGGCTCCTGGGACGTCTCGGCCTCAGGAGCCTGTTCAGTCTCGGACTTCTCGGTCGTTTCTTTCTTCTCTTCTTCCTTTGCCATCACTTCACTACCACCTGCCAACTGTCATCTACCAGCTTACTTCACAACGATCTGCCCGGCCTTCGCGAGCATCTTGGCCTCGACGGACTGGATTTCCGCGAAGCCCTGCGAGCTGTGCGGATTGAGTCCGTTGGAAGCCTCCATCGAGCTGTCGGCCTCGTTGTAGATCGTCCCCTTGAGACCCTTGAGGGACTCGAAGAAGATGTTGCCCTTGTAGAGTCCGAGCGTGACCTCCGCGGTCGCCTTGTCCGCCCAGACCTGGATGGCCGCGCGGGCCGCCCGCGTCGCGGGATCGAACCAGCGTCCGTCGTAGATCTGGTCCGCGACGAACTTCGAGAGCTCCTGGAACATCTTCGTGGAGCGGCGGTCCATGATTCCCTCGTAGATGTACTTGAGACCCCACGAGAGGACTTCCATTCCCGGCGCCTCGTAGACTCCGCGGC
>JAFONM010000017.1 GCA_017418445.1 Kiritimatiellia bacterium | reverse complement strand
GTATCGGATATGGATTCAAGCACAAAAACAGGGTGCATGGCAGGATGCCTGCTGTCGGCGGCGGTCTTCGCCGCCGCCTTCGCCATGGCAGCCCGTACTGCCGCCGCGGCGGAGAATGTGTCGCGGGCCGATGCCGCGGCGCGGGGCGAGGTCGTGGTGGTCGACATCCCGTGGTCGTTTCCCTCGAACCGCATAGACTGGACGTTCAATCCCACGTCCGCCAGAGGGCCGTTCAACCCGGAGTGGACGTGGCAGCTGAACAGAATGTACTTCTGGACGGACATGGCCGGCGCGTACAGGGCGACGGGCGACGAGAAGTACGCGCGGGCGTTCGCGCGGCAGCTTGAAGACTGGCTCGACCAGACGGGCGGCATCCCGCCCGAAAGCAGCTTCAACTGCGTCGGCTCGCCGTGGCGCACGATAGAGGAAGGTCTCAGACTCATGGGCAGCTGGCGCGACGCGTGGCTTGCGTTCAGGTCGTCGCCGTCGTTTCCCCCGCAGCTGCGCGACAGGTTCGTCCAGTCTATGCGGGCGCAGGCCGGACATCTTCTCCGGCACAGAACCCGTGGAAACAACTGGCTGCTGATGGAGATGAACGGCGTAAATTCTTTCGCGTCGCTCTTCCCCGACATCGCCGAGTCCGCATCGTGGCGGAAGGAGTCGGCCCGGATATTCACCGACGCGGTGGCAAGCCAGCTCCTTCCCGACGGGCTCCAGTACGAGCTCTCGCCCGATTACCACTATGTGCTCTATTCCTGCGCAGTCGGCCTGTACAGGCGCGCGATAGCGGACGGGACGCTCGAAGACCTGCCGCCGGACTTCGCCGAGCTGCTCAAGCGCGGAGCCGAAGGCCCTCTCGCGCTTATGACCCCGGCGTTCACCAGCCCCTCCTTCAACGACTGCTACACGATAGCGGCCGAGCGCATTCTCGGGCCTGCGGCGGAGTTCTTTCCGGACAGAAGCGATTTCCTCTGGGGAGCGACACGCGGACGCAAGGGGCGTCCGCCCGTCGGCGAGACGGCGTCCCGGCTGCTGCCGTACGCCGGCTTCGCCGTGATGCGCTCGGGGTGGGACGCGGACGCGACGTACCTCGCGTTCGACTTCGGTCCGCTCGGCGTCGGGCACTGGCACCAGGACAAGCTCTCGTTCACGATGTGGAAGGGCGACGAGGAGCTTGTGTTCGACGACGGCGGCGGACAGTACGAGCGATCTCCGGAGCGCGAGTACGCCATTTCCGGCTACGACCACAACACGCTGCTCGTCGACGGACTCGCGCAGAACCGAAAAGAGCCTCGACGCACCGAAAAGCCGATCGACGCCGGATGGAGCACTGCTTCGGAACGCGATTTCGCCCGGGGTGTCTATGATCAGGGATTCGGTCCGGACGAAAAGCGGCTGGCTGTCCATGTCAGGGAAATAGAGTTTCTCAAGCCGGACCGGTTTGTCATTACCGACCGTGTAAGCTCGGCGGACGGTCGCGCGCACGACTACGAGATCCTTTTCCAGCTCGATACGACCAATGTCACGGTATCGGCCGACGGCCGTGCGCTTCTGGCACGCTACGGGCGGAAATGGGATCTTCGGATCACGGCCGAGGAAGGCGGCGTGATCTCCGTCGCGACGGGACAGCGCTCGCCGCGGCTCTCCGGCTGGTTCATCGGACGCAACGACAGGCGCAACCATCCTGCGACGACGGCGTCGGTTCGCGCGGACGGATGCAAAGACCATGTCTTCCGCACGAGGCTCGAGCCCGCATTGCCGCAGTAGCCTGCCGCCCTCCAGCTCCCCGGGCGATCGAACCTCCAGGCCCTACATGACGTACCAGACGATGCAGAAGAAGTGGCAGATGGTGCCGGCAAGGACGAAAAGGTGCCAGACCATGTGCGAGTAGCGCAGGGACTTCCAGAGGTAGAATATGCAGCCAAGCGTGTATAGTCCGCCGCCCAGGGCGAGCCACATCGTGCCGAGCCCGTGCAGGGACTTCACGAGCGGCACTATCGCCGCGAGCGCGGCCCAGCCCATGACCACGTAGGCGCTCGTCGAAAGGTAGCGGAACCGTCCCGTCGTGAATATCTTGAAGCAAATCCCCGCCAGCGCGGCGCCCCACTCGATCCCGAAGATCGTCCAGGCGAGGGCCGGATGCGCCGGCCTGAGCGTCACCAGGCAGAACGGCGTGTAGCTGCCGGCGATCAGGAAGAATATCGCCATGTGGTCCATCACGTGGAGGACCGCCTTGGCGCGCGGATTCGTGACGGCGTGGTACGCGGAAGATACGGCGTAGAGAAGAATCATCGACGCGCCGAATATCGAGCCGGACACGACCTTCCAGGCGACCATGGACCCGCTCGAAATCCCGGCCCAGAGGACGAGCGCGAGCATCGCGGCGCCGAGGTGCGACCCGACGACGTGCGTCACGGTGTTGGCTATCTCCTCTCCTGCCGTCTGTCTTCGCATGTCGCGGCGTATTCTAGCATTTCCCCGCCTCCGGCGCAAGCGAGGCGGAATTGTACCAGTCCTCGAGCTTCCGGTTGAATTCGAGGCGCGTGAGCCTCGACCACTCCCTCACGCGTTCGGTCAGGTTCTCGACGTGCATCGTCACCTTGCGGCGCGGGTGGAACGGGGACCAGAAGAGCCACAGGAAGACGCTCTTGACGAATGTCGGCACGAACTTCGGGGACGACCTCCGCCCCTTGCGGCTCCAGATCCCTCCCCAGAGTCCGACCGTCCTGACGCCTATCACGTCGACGCCCGGCGGAAGCTCGCGACAGACGTTGTAGGCGAGCTGGCGCGTGGCGATGGACTCCCTCGGCTCCCCGGAAGGCGCGTAGAGGGGTCCATCACCGGGAGGCTCGAGTTCGGGATCGACGTGGATGTGGCCCGAAGGATAGAATATGACGCTGCCGCCCTTTTCGAGCGTGTCTACCACGATGCCCGCGAGTCCGCGCGCAACCGTCGCGCCCTTCCCGCTGCGGTGCTTCCTGAGGTCCGGAACCTCCACCCCGCCGAGCGTCCGAAGGACCTTCGGCGCGACGATTCCGGTCCTGAAGAACGACTCGTCCGCGAGCGGCCTCAGCGGCGTCCGCCAGAGCTCCGCCACGACGAGCATCGGATCCACCATCGCGGGGTGGTTCGGAAGGACGAGGCAGGTGCGCCCGGTCTCCAGCGCCTCCCCTCCGTCGACGGCGACATCGTAGCGCCGGCGGAATATCCAGCGTCCGACCCTGCACATCACGCTCCTGTAGCTCATCATGAAGGCGAGCGGCACGACCGCGAAGGCGGCGGCGAGCACAAGCAGGAACGCGCGGGGTCCGAACAGCCAGCCGGCGAGCGCGTACACGACGGACGCGGCGAGCATGAAGAGGAACGAGACCTGGTTGAAGTAGGCGAGCATCGTGTTCAGTCTCGGGCCCTTCACCGTCTTCTGTATCTCGGCGTCCAGCGGAAGCTTGAAGAATCCGAAGTCCAGGGCGAGCACCGCAAGGACGACGGCGAACGGTTTCGGTCCCATGGGGACGAAGAAAAGGACCGCGAGGAGCGCGGCGGCGAGCCACCCGGTGAGCGGCGTCGCGCCCAGAAGGAAGTGTCTGCGGTCCACGTAGCCCGCCACGACCTGCCCCACGACGATTCCGACCGCGGCGATGGCGAGCATCATCCCGGTGTGCGTCGAGTCGAGGTGGAGGACCTCCTTTCCATAGACGAGGAGGCCGATCTGCAGCATCGCGCCGGCCCACCAGAAGACGCTCAGCGTGAATATGACGGAATTGAGTCCCGGATAGCCCTTCGCCATCCTGCAGGCGCGGCGCATGTAGCGAATCGGATTAATCGAGTGTATCGCCCTGTTCGGCTCCTCGTCCGCCCGGATGGCGTAGCTTCCGGCGAGTCCAAGCAGGGCGAATGCGCCAAGTGCGACGCCGTACTCCGCGGCCGAGGCGCGGTCCGACGCGAAGGACGCCGCGACCGTGCCCGAGAGAACAGCGAGAAAGGTCGCGCCCTCCATGAGTCCCATGCCTACAGACACCTTCTCGGCTCCGCCGACGTCCCGGACGAGTGCGTACTTCGCAGGCGAATAGAGCGAGCTCTGGAGTCCCATGAGGAGTACGCCCAGGATGACAAGCGCAGGCGACTTTGCGAGAAATCCCGCGATCGCGACTGCGACGATCGGCAGCTCCGCCCATTTCGCGAGGCGGAAGATCCGCTTCTTCGAGAAGACGACGGTGAGACGGTCCGCCAGCGGCGAGAACAGGATGTACGGGACTACGAGCATCCCGGCCGTGGCGCTGACGAGCAGCGACTGCATGTTCGCGTCGGCCACCCATCCGACCGCCACGAAGCACGCGAGCGTCTTCAGGAAGTTGTCGTTGACGACCCCGAAGAAGTTGGACGCGAGGAGCGGAAGGTATCCATACGTCCTCTTCCCTGCATTCCCGGCATTATCCATCGCAAACCTCCTTTTTTGTAATCACGCGATTACTATATCATATTTGCGGCGGTCCTGTCAATGGCGGAATCTATACCGATTCCCTGCGGGACATGACGAGTCCGGCGAGCAGCGACAGCACGAGCGGGATGAACACGCCGTCCGTCGCGAGGGCCTCGCCGACCTCGGACCACTCGACGCACGTTCCGTCCTCGAGCGCGCCGACCGGTCCGTAGGCGTAGAACGGCGAAGTGGCCGCGGCGGAGAAGCGCGATATCGCGAGTCCCACCCTGTCCGCCGCGGTCGTCGTCGTCGGATCGGGACAGTTCTCGACCGTGCTCGGCGTGACGACAGCGACGAAGAGGAGCGATATCATGACGAACACGGCGACCGGCCTTGAAAGCGACGCGCCGAGGAATACGCCGACCGCGACGACCAGCGCCAGCACCGCGACGAGCTCCAGCCAGGCGCGGAAGAGGTTCCACGCGAACGAATCGGCCCGGACGAGCAGCTGGAGGTCCCTTCTCGGATAGATCGTCACGGATGTCGTGCCGGTGTTGGCGAACGAGAGGACGTCGACGCGGTCCTCGTCCGTCCGGATCTCCCGCGAAAGCGGAACGGCGACCAGCGTCTTCGAGACGTTCCCGAGGTCGCCCGCCCGGCCGTTCACGGAGAACGTCCCCGCGACGTCCTTCAGCCGTCCGAACAGGTCCGTCATCCTCACGCGCACCGAGTAGTCGCGGCTCCCGCCGAAGCCGGAGAGGTCGAAGCTCCAGCTCGCGGACTCGTTCGTGGACACCGTCTGGTACGAGTCGCGAACGTACTGGGCGAGGTATCGCCTCATCTCCCCTTCCCCGGTCTCCTCGACCTTCTCCCTGAAGTCCGGATACCTCTTCATGTAGTCGTCGAACATCCTGTCCGCGGCGGTCTCGGGGGACTCCAGTATCGGCGAGAGCGCGTGGTCGCAGGTCCTGCCGCGTCCGACCTGGAACCACAGCGTGGCCGCGGCGATCGCCAGAACCGCCGCGCCGGCGGCCGTTATGGCCGCGACGCGGGCGAGCGCGACGGCGAAGAGCCGCACGGGGCGGACCATCGTCAGCTGGAGGCGTCGCGCCTCCCGCTCCGTTGCGATCGATCCCGCCGCGGACGCGGAAAGAGCGACGACCGAGAGGGAGAAGACGATGCCGAGGGAGTAGCGGACCTGCATGGCGAATTCG
Source organism: Kiritimatiellia bacterium (assembly GCA_017418445.1). Taxonomy (GTDB): domain Bacteria; phylum Verrucomicrobiota; class Kiritimatiellia; order RFP12; family UBA1067; genus UBA1067. The sequence continues at coordinate 8,915 of JAFONM010000017.1, read as the reverse complement.
CCGTACTCCGTACCGTCGCCGTGCATGATGCGCGGAAGGACGAGCATCCACGCGACGGATGCGACGAGGAGCGCGGCGAACGCGCCGGACCTCGCGAGCGCGCGCCACTGAAGGCGGAAAATCTCGAAGAACTTCCTCACCTCAGGAATTCCGCGACCTTGAAGTCCCTGCCTTCCGCGACCTTGTCGAGGAAGAACCTCTCGAGGGACGTGCCTATTTCGTCCACCCTGCCGTCAGCGACCTTCCTGCCGCGGTCCAGTATCGCGACCCGCGAGCAGACGTCCTCCGCGTCCGCGAGAAGATGGGACGTCATGAGAATCGTCATCCCGCCCTTCGCGAGCGTCTTCACGAGAGTCTTGACCTCGCTGGTGGAGACGGGATCGAGTCCGCTTGTCGGCTCGTCGAGTATCAGGAGCTCCGGCCTGCCGACGAGGGACGCCGAAAGCGCGACGCGGCGCGCCATGCCCTTGGAGAAGCTGCCGACGGCGCGCTTCGCGACGTCCGTGAGCCCCGTCATCTCGAGAAGCGCGTCGGCGCGCTCCCCGGCGGTGCGTCCGTCGAGTCCGGAGAGCCGGGCGTAGTACACGAGCGTCTCCCGCGCGGTGAGGAACGGATGGAGATAGCTGAGTTCGGGGAGGTATCCGAGGCGGTTTCGCGCGGCGACTGACTGCGGGGGGAGTCCGAACAGCGCAACCTTGCCCGAGGTGGGGCGGACGAGTCCCAGGATCATCTTTATCGTCGTGGACTTGCCGCTTCCGTTCGGACCGAGGAGCCCGAGCACCTCGCCGCGCGGGACGGAGAGGTCGAGTCCTGCGACCGCCTCCACGGTGGGCCGCATCCAGAAGTCCGTGAAGGTCTTTCGCACACCTTCGAGTCTTATCACGTCGTCCATTGGCGTCATCCTGCGTCTCGGTTGTTGAAGAGATGGATTCCCAGGGCCGCGAACGCGGCGAAAAAAGGAACTGCCGCGACGGCGGTCGCAGCGATGCGCCCCGGGGGGATGATCCCGCCCCCGGCGAGCGAAGTCGAAAGGTAGTAGTTGGGAAGCACCGGCAGCGAGGCCAGGAAGACGAGTCCGCACAGCGACGCGGCGGCGCTGTCCTTCCAGCGGACGGAGAACGCCGCGGCCGCGGCGGCGAAGACGGGGAGAGGGAAGAAGGCGACGACCGCGGCCGTGACGAACCGCAGCGCCGCCGGGACGGCCGGCAGGGCGAGCGCCGTGCAGGCGACGAAGGAGAGGGCCGCGGCAATCGCGACGAGACGCGTCGCCGTCGCGGTGAAGCGCACGCGCGCGAACCTGTTGAGCGCGGCGGCTGCGACGAGGGGGACGACTATCGTCGCCGCGTCGAGCGCCACGGAGAATCCCCATATGCGCGCCATGTCCCCGCTCCGCGCGGCGATCATCCCGCCGACCTCCGCGCCTATAATGGTCGTCATCGCGGCGAGCGTGGCCGTGAGCCAGAAGAGCATCGTCGAGAGGACGACGCCCGAAAGCTTCGCGAGGAAGAAGCCCGTCCGGGACACGGACCTCGCGAGCGCCATCTCGATCGTCCCCGTCTCGATCTCCCGGCGGAAGACTCGTATCGACATGAAGACCGCGTGGAGGAGTCCGAAGACGAGTATCGAGGACAGTCCGGCGTCGCGCGCCATGCGCGAAGGCTCGCCGAACTGGTGGAAATGGAGAACCGAGGCGAGCGTCGTCGTCGCCACGGCGCCGAAGGCGAGAAGGAGCGCGAGGGGCTCCGACTGTGTCTCGAACGCCGTCGTGCGGACGATGGCGGAGAAGCGTCTCATCGCCCTCTTAGAACCACTGCGCCTCGCAGTCGAGATACAAGAGGTATCCAAGATAGCCTATCGCGATGCAGGCCGCGATCTGCAGGATGAGGTCGAAGACCTGGAGCCCGATCGGAACGTCCTTGATGCGATTCCTGTCGTCGACGGGCGCGGGAGCGACTCCGGGCGCCGCCGCGGCGGGAGCGGCGGCGACCTCGCCCTGGGGGATGTCGGCGACCTCTCCCTCCGCCGGGGCGGCCGGCTGCGCGACGGGCGCGGCTCCGGGCCTCTTGAGGGTAAGCTTGCTTCCAGCCGTCGGGCGGACTCCCGGGCGGGAGACCTTGAGCGTCTTGCGCTGAGTGACGGAGGGCGAAACCGCGGCCGTCGGCTGCGGAGCGGCCTCCTGATGCACCTCGGGCGCCTCGGGCGCCTCGGCCGGCGCGGGCGTGACGGGCGCGGAGACCGTTGGTTTCGACGGGGCGGTCGGACGCTTGATGCGGATCGTCTTCATCGGAGCGGCCTCGTTCTGGACGGGCGCGACTCCGATCGCGTCGGAGAGCGAAATGCGGGCGGTCCTGGACTTCGACGCCTGCTTCTGGGCCTCGGTCAGCGTCTCGTCGGCGATGATGCCGGTCTTGCGGAGGATGGCCTGCTGGGGAATCTGCTGCGTGGCGCCCTTGAGCTTCTGGGTCATGCCCTTGAGCTGGTCCATGGCGCTGGGCGCCTCGGGCGCGGTCGCAGGCTTGGACGCCGCCGGGAGCCCCTTCTGCGTCGGGAGCTTGAGTCCTGGGCGGAATCCGGGCTTCGCGCCGCCGATAGTCGGCTTCCGGATGACCGGCCTTAGCTTCAGCGTGGAAGCGTGCGTGGACGTGGCCGCGCCCAGCGGATTCACCGCCGGCGGCTTCGGTGCGCTAATGGGGCTGAGTGTCTCGTCTGCCATCCTCCCGCTCCTTTCAAATCAAACGGACATCACTTCGGATTCCTTCGCCTTCAGCTCGGCATCGATCTTCGCGATGCCGGCGTCGGTCGCCTTCTGTATCTTGTCGAGGCAGACCTTGAGGTCGTCCTCGGAAATCTTCTTGTCCTTCTCGAGCTTCTTCGCTGCGTCGTTCGCGTCGCGGCGAACGTTGCGCATCGCGACCTTCTGCGCCTCGGCCTGGGTCTTCGCGACCTTGACGATCTCCTTGCGGCGCTCCTCGTTCAGCTCGGGGACCGTTATGCGGAGGACCTTGCCGTCCGTCTGCGGCGTGACGCCGAGGTTGGCTGCGAGGATCGCCTTGTTCATCTCGGCGAGGACCGTGGGGTCGAACGGAGTTATCTTGATCTGGCGCGGCTCGGGAGTCGAGATGGTGCCGAGGCTCTTGATGGGCGTCGGGCAGCCGTAGTAGTTGACCTTCACGCCGTCCACCATGGCCGGATTCGCCTTGCCCGTCCTGAGTCCCGCGTACTGGGCCTTCAGGGCGTCGAAACTCTTCTGAATCTTCGCGTTCGCGTCGTTGAGGACTTCGCTAGTCGTCTCCATGTCGTCTTTCCTCCGTTTTAAGTGTTCCCGGCCTTTCCGCCGTTCAAGATACCGTCGTTCCCACCGCGCCGTCGCCGGTCACCACGCGCTCGAGCGCGTCGCCGTCGAAGAAGTCGAACACGACGATGGGGATTCCGTTGTCCATGCACAGGGCGAATGCGGCCGAATCCATGACCTTCAGGCGCTTCTCGAGGGCCGTCTCGTACTTGAGCGAGGCGTACTTCTTCGCCTTCGGATCCTTCTTCGGGTCCGCCGTGTAGATTCCGTCGACCTTGGTCGCCTTGAGGAGCGCCTGGGCGCCTATCTCGCTCGCGCGCAGGGCCGCCGCGGTGTCGGTCGAGAAGAACGGGTTGCCCGTTCCGCCGGCGAATATGACGACCCTCCCCTTCTCGAGGTGCCTCAGCGCCTTTCGCTGGATGAAGGGCTCGGCGAGCTTGTCTATCGAAATGGCGGTCATCACGCGGGTCGGCACGTCGATCGACTCGAGAGCGTTCATCATCGCCAGAGCGTTGATGATTGTCGCAAGCATCCCCATCGAGTCGCCTGTCACACGGTCTATGCCCCTCTTGGAGCCCGCAAGACCCCTGAAAATGTTTCCGCCGCCGAGGACTATGCCGACCTCGACACCCATCTCGTGGATCTTCTTCACGCGCTCCGCCATGAAGGCGAGGTGCTTCGGATCAATGCTGTCGCCGGTCTCGCGGTTGCCGAGAACCTCGCCCGAAAGCTTGAGAAGGATCCGTCCGAACTTTGGCTTTCCCTTTTTCTTCACAACGCAGATTATACAATTTCCGTGCGGATTTGACAATAGGGGAATTAGCGGGCGGCGACGCCAAGAAGACGCCTGAGGGCCGCCATCTGCCCCTTGTCGCCGTAGGCGACCACAAGGTCCCCCGCGCGGAAGACCCAGTCCGGCCCCGTGTTGCGGTAGAGGCTCCCGTTGCGGTTCACCCTGATGATGTTCGCCCCGGTGTTCGCACGGATTCCCAGTTCCGCCACCGACCTGCCTACCGCCGGCGAGCCGCAGGGAACCTCCATCTGGTCGATTTTCTCGGCGGGAACCGTCAATGTGAGGGGATTGTCCGGCATTTCGCTCGTGAAGTTCCTGAGGCGCTCGTCCGCCGTCACGGCCTTCGCGAGCCTCGCCCCGGCGCGGCGCGCCTGCCGCTGGAAGAACCTCCATCCCGTCGCCAGCACGCAGATCAGGACGACCGCGAGGACTATCTGCGCCCATGTCTCGTCCGGATGGAGGTTGGCGGCGATGCCGATGAACTCGACCGTCCATGCCGCTCCCGCGGCGCCGATCGCCGCGAGCTTCACGACCCCGCCTATGTGACGGACGTAGGACTCGCCGCGCGGACCCGCCACGACGCGCGCGAGCGCATCTCCCGCAGGAGCCGCAAGCATCCATATCGGCGCGATGCTCGCGACCATCGCGACGTAGGAGAGCGCCGAGAAGACGATGGCGGCGTGCTCGTCGAGGTACCTCACGCCGAGCCCCTTCGACCTGACGATCATGCCGCATACGACCGCGAGCGCGAAGTTCAGGACGAGTATCAGCGCGACGAGGGCGAAGTTGCGCCGGACGAGCCTCATGGGCCCGGAGGACGTCGAGGCGTTCTGCCTGAACCGCATCATCATCGCCCGATAGCTGTTCATGACCGTCGCGAACCCGGGATGGCGCCCGAGTATGCGCATCCCGAGCCAGCCCGACACGGGCTCGGACCTGCGGATCAGGAACGGGTTAAGGAAGGAGGTTGCGAGAGAGACCGCGATCACCACCTGGTACATCGGAGACTCGGAGGCCCCGTTCTGCCCGAGGTACATCATGGCGACCATGAATGCGAACTCGCCTGTCTGGGCGAGGGACATCCCGATCTGGACGGCCGGCTTCATGTCTTCGCCGGAGAGGATCGCGCCGACCGTGCAGTTGGCCGCCTTGCCGACGACCACGACGAGGACGAGGACGAGTATCATCCACCAGTCGTGCAGCCAGGCGGACGGATCGACGAGGAGTCCCACCGAGACGAAGAACACCGCCGCGAACATGGACTTGAGCGGCTCGACGAGCGTGACGAGCCGGGCGCGCCGCCTGCCCGTGGACATGATTATGCCGACGACGAACGCGCCGAGCGCGACCGAGAACTCGAAACAGTAGGCAACGTACGAGACGAGGAAGAGGATGCCCAGCGCAGACAGTATGAGCGCCTCGTCCCCTCCGCGCTTCCATGCGGAGTCGAGGATGCGCGGGACGAAGAGAAAGCCGAGCACGAGCGTCGCGAGGAAGAAGAGGAGAAGTCCGCCGACGGACGCGAGAGCCGAGCTCACGGAAAGTCCGTTGCCGCTGCCGACCCCCATCGCCACCGCGATCGATCCGACGCAGACGATGTCCTCGCAGACCGACGTGCCCACGACGTACTTGACGAACGGCCGTCCGGACCACTTCATCTCGTCGATGACCTTCACGAGAAGCGTCGTCGCCGAATCGCTTATCGCGACGCCGAGGAAGATCGACGCCACGGGGTCCCAGCCGAAGACGTGGCGCGCCACCGTGTAGCCGACGATCGTCATCACTATCGTGTCGATGAGGGCCACGGGGATGACGACCGCGCGTATCTTCTTCATCTCGGAGAAGGAGAATCCGAGCCCCATCGCGAACATCAGGAACACTATGCCGAGCTGTCCGACGACCGGAATGCTCTTGGGGTCCGCCAGCGGACTCCCGCCCCACGTGTTCGGGCTCAGGATTATGCCCGCGAGGAGGTATCCGAAGACCTTCGGCCATCCGAGCCTGGCGAATATGGCGGCGGCGATTCCCGCAATCGCCATCAGCCAGGCGAGGTCCTGGAAGAACGCCGCTTCGAACTGTGACGCGGCGAGGATCATCGGGCCTCTCCGCGCGGACGCAGAATCTTCCTGTGTATGGTTATCGAGCCCGTGGACTCGGCGTCCTTCGCCGCGTCGCCCTTCACGACGATGGACGTCACCTTCTTCCTGAGCGACGCCGGAAGCGTCAGGTCAAACGAATATCTGCCGCCCTCGACGCGCGGACTGCCGAGCGGCTTCATCGCGGCGCTCTCGCCGGCCATGAGGACGATCTCCGCGAACTTCACAGGCGAGCCTCCCCTGTTCTCGAAGACCACCTCGTAGTCGCCGGCGCGGCTGAAACCGTCCTGCACTCCGTAGCGGAGCTCCTTCGAGAATCCCCTGCCCGAGAAGTCCGTTCCGTGCCAGCCCCAGTACGCCGAAAGCGGCGGCCTGCCGCGGGCGTTGAGCCATCCGAGCGCCGCCGTGCCCCAGAAGGTCGATTCGTCGAAGGCCGCTATCTTCTCGAGTATCCGGTCCAGCTCGTCCTTCATCTCCGGCTTGTCGCGAAAGAGCGCGAACTTCGCCATCAGGATTCCCTGCAGCTGCTCCTTCGACATGTGTCTGCGCGGCTTCTTCATCTCCGCCTCCACGAACGCGGCGCCGCCTGCGAAGTCGCCGTTCTCGCGGAACTTGTTCGCCTTCTCGACGAGCTCGAGTCCGTCCGCCTTCGCGCTCTTGTCGAGATCCACGCCCAGCGTGAAATGGCGCTGCCATCCCGTCTCGTCGTTCGGGTCGAGTGACTTGAGCTTCTCGAACACCTCCGGATAGAAGCCCTTGGACACGATGCGCCTCGGACCGCCCACGTAGCGTTCCATGCGGGAGAGGAACTCGCCGCAGTCGTCCGCGGTGGCGAAGCCCTTCTTCTCCGCGTCGGCGCGCACGGCCTCCGCCTTGTCGAGATACCGGACCATCTGCTGCGCCGTGAAGCGCGCGGGAACGTTGTCCCAGACGAAGTAGCAGTTGCCGGCCTCGGAAATCAGAAATATGCACGGGAGCTTCATCGAGCCGAGGTTCTTCTCGGCCGGCCTGTCCCCCGTCTCCTCCACGAACTCGGGGACGTAGCGTCCCTTCGAAGCGGACTTGAACGCCGGACTCGACATCGTGTTCTTCACGGCGAGCCCCGCCTGGTTCCAGGCTCCCCCGTAGACGAGCCTGGCCGTAGAGGACGCACAGGCCGCGCCCGCGACCGTCGCGAGCGCGGCCGATGCCGCAATTGCAAGCGTCCTGTGCATTAGCGCTTCGGCGGACGTCCCGCCGGAGATCGGACCTTACTTGACGATCTTGCGTCCGCCCCATCCGGCGGAGGCAGCATTGCCCTTCGCGGCCTCGTGCGGCCTCAGGGACCTCACGGCGGCTCCGGCGAGCCACATCTCGTGGTTGTGGAGATCCTCGAGCTTCTTGAGCATCTTCTCCTTGTAGTCGGGGCAGCCGGTGTCGCGGATGACCTCGCGGGCCTCCTGCATCGACTTGACGCTCTTGTAGAGCCTGGCGAACGTGGGCTTGACGGCCTTCTTGAAGATCGGCCTCCACTTGAGCGCACCGTGCTGCGCGGTCTGCGAGCAGTTGCCGTACATCCAGTCCATGCCGTTCTCGTCGACGAGGCGGATGAGCGACTGGGTGAGCTCCTCGCACGTCTCGTTGAACGCCTCGGACGGCGTGTGGCCGTTCGCCCTGAGCGTCTCGAACTGCGCCTCCATGACGCCCGCGAGGGCGCCCATCAGGATGCCGCGCTCGCCCACGAGGTCGGAAGTGACCTCGTTCCTGAAGGTGGTCGGGAAGAGGTAGCCGGAGCCGACGCCGATGCCGATGGCCTTCGTGACCTCCTCGACCGTCTTCTTGTTCATTCCGTTCGGCTCGAACGCGTACGAGCTGTTGATGCCCGCGCCGGAGAGGAAGTTGCGGCGGACGGACGTGCCGGAGCCCTTGGGCGCCACCATGATGACGCCCACGCCCTTCGGAGGATTGACTCCCGTGAGCTTGTTGTAGACGTAGCCGAAGCCGTGGGAGAAATAGAGATACTTGCCCGGGGTCACATACCTGGCGATCTTCTTCCAGACCTCGCGGAGCGATCCGTCGGAGACGAGCATCATGACGATGTCGCCCTTCTCGGCGGCCTCCTCGAGCGAGAAGAGCGTCTTGCCCTCGACCCATCCGTCCTTCTTCGCGCGCATCCAGCTCGAGCCGGCCTTGGTGCTCTTGCGCTGGCCGACGATGACCTTGAATCCGTTGTCGCGCATGTTGAGCGCCTGACCCGGCCCCTGGATTCCGTATCCGAGAACCGCGAGAGTCTTGCCCTTGAGGACCTCGCGCGCCTTCTTGAGCGGGAACTCCTTGCGAGTCGTGATGTTTTCGGCAACCTTGCCAAACTTGATCTTCATTCTGTTTTCTCCTTCGTCAGTTTTGTAACGATTGAGGGATATTATAGCACATTTTTCGGTCCCCTTGCGCGTTCGTCGCATATTTTGCTATACTATTCCCGCAAACCCTATGGGGGTGATCCGGTTTCGACGGGACATGTTGAGGTCAGATCGCGCGTCGTGGATCCTCGTTGGCCACGTAAAAAACGAGGACAAAAAGTAATTGCGAACAACGATTACGCTCTCGCCGCCTAATTAACGGCCGCGAAGTCGAACCGCCGATGTCTGCTGAGCGGGGAGGCTTAATCTGGCAGGCCACGCTGCAGGACGCTCCGCTCGCGCGCTGCAGGGTGCCGAACCGAACGGATGGTTGGGGATAAGCCCGCCGATCGGCG
>JAFONM010000002.1 GCA_017418445.1 Kiritimatiellia bacterium | reverse complement strand
CCCTCGCGCGGTTCCGACTCCGGCGGAATCTTCAGCGGCGCAAGCGGCGAATCGTCGGCCGGAAGCGACTTCCACGCGGCGCTGTAGATCGGGAGCCCCTGCTCGCGGAACATCGTCTCGAATTCGGTCCACACCTCTTTCGGCCGCGGCATAGGCTCGACCCGCTCGAAGCGCCCGTCCCCCGTGAAGCATTCGCAGACAGCCTCGAAATATTCCGCATGGTCTGTGGCGAACTCGAGCCTGCCGCCTACCTCGAGGCGCTTCCAGAGCGCGTTGAGGAAGAGCGGACCGAAAAGCCTGTGCGAACGGTGCTTCTTCTTCGGCCACGGATCGGGAAAGAACACGTAGACCGTTCGCGCATGATGCGCCGGCAAAAGGTAGTGGAACGTGTAGAGCGCCTCGAGCCGGAGGATGCGCGCGTTCGCTATCCCGCCGCGGCGACACTTGCCCGCGAAGAGCCTCACGCGCTCGAGCATGCGCTCTATCCCGAGGAAGTCACAGTCCGGATTCGCCTGAGCTCGCGCGGCGAGGAACCTCCCCTTCCCGCAGCCAACCTCGATTTCCAGGGGACGTGAAAGGTCGAACTCGAGAGGCCTGCAGGGATCGGTCACCCTGACTATCGGGTCTATCGCGGTCACAGGCTGCATATCGCAACGTAGATCGCCCAGTTGATCGCGAGGGAGTAGACGTTCGCCATGAAATCGTCAGCGACGACGCCGAGTCCTCCGGGCAGGTCCTGAAGCCTGCGGGCGGGCGGCGGCTTGACGATGTCGACGATCCGCACCACGACGAAGAAGACGAGCGTCCAGTACCAGGCCAGTTCGGCGAGCGGAATCCCGATCACCGCAACCGGGAACAGCATCCACTCGTCCGCGGAGATGCGTCCGTCGTCGACGACCCCGAGGAGTCGCTCGGCCCTTCCGCAGAACGGAATTGCCGCCAGCGCGAAGCCCAGGCAGGCGACGATCTGGAGCCAGAGGTCCAGGCGCGTCGTCGCGAAAGCGAGCGCGACGCCGGGGATGGACCCGAACGTCCCGGGGGCGAACGGGACCACGAATCCTATTCCGAAGCCGGTCGCGACGAAGAGGCAGAGCCCGTCGAAGAAGGTGCGTTTCATTTTTGGTCGGATATTATATCAAATCCGAGGGACTTGGCGATGGCGGCGAGACGCGCTCTCACGGAATCGTCGGACTCCGCCCCTTCGGCAAGCCTGCGGGCTGTTTCCTCGGCCTTGTCCATGTCATTCGCCGGGACGTCGTTCTCGCGGCAGATGTAGATCTTGTTGAGTGAAGTCCTTATGGCCGATCGCTCGCTCACGTCAAGCTCCTCGAAGAGCTTCTCGCCCGGGCGGATTCCGGTGAATATGATCGGGATGTCTACGTACGGACGGTAGCCCGCCTTGCGTATGACGGCCTCCGCAATGTCGACGATGCGGTAGGGCTCGCCCATGTCGAGGACGAAAACCTCGCCGCTCTTCGCGATCGCAGCCGCCTTCAGGACAAGCGAGACGGCCTCGCCGACGGTCATGAAGTAGCGCCGCATGTCGGAATGGGTCACGGTGACGGGACGACCTTCGCGCACCTGCTCCTCGAAGAGAGGGATCGCCGAACCGCTCGAGCCGAGGACGTTGCCGAACCTCACTGCGCAGAACACCGTGGGACCTCCGTTGAGGCGGAGGAGTCCCAGCTCGGAGAGCCTCTTCGTGATGCCCATCACGCTCTTGGGACGAACCGCCTTGTCCGTCGAGATGAAAACGAACTTCCGCGCTCCGTGCGCCTTCGCCATTCGTCCGAGATCGATCGACGCAAGGAAGTTGTTGCGCAGTCCCTCCTTCGGATTCTCCTCGACCATCGGAACATGCTTGTAGGCGGCGGCGTGTATGACGATGTCAGGCCTGTGCTCGGAGAAGATCGCCTCCATGCGCTCGAGGTTGCAGACGTCCGTCATCTGCGGGACGAGCTCGGTCTCGCCTCCGAGCCCGCGCAGCCGTCTGTTTATCTCGTAGAGGGCGTTCTCGCTCCTCTCGAGGAGGATGAGTTTGCGCGGTCCCGCGAGGTATATCTGCCTCGACAGTTCGCCGCCGATGGATCCGCCCGCTCCGGTGACCATTACGCACTTCCCGTGCAGCATCTCGATCGCGCGCGGATCGGTCTCGAGGACGCATTCGCGTCCGAGCACCGTCCCGCGCGCGCGCCACGCCTCGGCAAAGCCGCGGTAGAGCACGCGCACCGCGACAAGCGTCGCGGAAACGAGCGCGAAGTTTATGACCGAGACGGAATACGGCGGACGCGCTCCGGAAATCGCGGGCAGCCCTCCGCGCAGTATGACGAAGACGACGCACGTCGCGAACAGCGCGAGGACCATCCGCACCCCGTCCGCGAGCGAAAATCTGCTCCAGTTCTTCCTGTATACGCCCGCGATCGCGAGTGCCGCGAGCTGGATCGCCACGACGACGACGGCGGAGAACGCGACCCTTCGCCATCCGCAGACGGGCTCGGTGAAGTCGGTCCTGAGACAGTACGCGAGTGCGTATATGAAGGCCATCGCGGCAGAATCGACAATCGCCGCGACGACGACTTCCGCAACGTACTTCCACCAGGCCCTTTTCCTGCCGTCCATGCGATCTTACCTCGAAACGAACTTGACCGTCGCAGAGACGAGTCCTTTGGCGGACGCCCTGAGCTCCACCGCGCGGCCGGATCCGCCCTTGCCGCGGACAACCGCGAGGCGGCACGATCCTTCCCTGCGAACCTCGACGATCTCTCCGGGGCCGTCGATCGCGAAGGATATCTCGTTCGCGGCGGAGCCGACCTCGATTCCGTTCTCGTCCTCGATGAGCACCCTCACGAAGGCGTATTCTCCCCTGGAAAGATGCTCCGTGTCGGAGACGGCCTTGACTGCGAACGGATCGCCCGGAGTCTTCGCCTCGGCTTCGCCGATGTACGCGCCGTCGCGGTACGCGATCGCCTTGATGCCGCCGGGTGCGTACTTCACGGTCCATTCGACGTTCGTCCCCTTCAGGCGGCCGTGAGACTCGTCGTTGACGAAAAGCTCGGCCTCGTCGCCGCTCGAAATGAAACGGACCTTCTTCTCTTCGCCCTCGGTTCCGCTCCATTCGGGCGTCAGGCGGAACGTCTCGTAGTCCTCGCTCCATTTCGCGCGAAGCGCCCAGGCTGAGTCGGTGAGGCGTCCCGCCCTGTCTACGAGTCCGTCGACCCGGCCCGCGACCGCGACATCCCTCGCATCCTCGCCGAGGACGAGGAAGCCGATTTCGTCGAACGCCTCGAGGACGTCGGGATCGCAGGACGGAACGAGCACTGCGTTCGCACCCGTATCCTTGAGGGTGTAGAGGATGCGCCTCGTGTCGGCGACGAGATAATCCTTGTCCTTCGAGTCGCAGCCCGAAAACGCAGCGCCCGGCATGGCCACGGCCTTGAGCTCCAGCGGCTCGCCGTTGAGGACGCACTTTCCGTCAGGCCCGCGCTCAATCGTGCGGACGGGATACGAGAAGCGCTCGCCCTCGAGGTCGATGCGGTAGAGGAAAGGACGCGAGGGCTTCCATGGAATTGGTTGATGGACGGTGAACTCGTTCGTCATCGGAGTTCCGCCGTTGGTCGAATAGGTCGCGCGAATCTTCGCGGTCTCCTCGGTGAGCGAGAGCGTCTCGAAGACGAGAGTCCTGCGGTCCACAAGCTTCGCGACGTCCGCGGCGTTGGTCTTCGGATGGAGGATGTCGTCCACCTCGCGCTGCAGCTGCTCCTTCTGGGACTCGGTTTGCGCTACGACATAGCCGCGCAGATACTGGGGCACCCATCCCTTCGTCCACGAAGTGTCCTTGAAAGGTTCGTCGAAATCCGCAGGATCGGCGATGATGTCGTCCGTCGTTCCGGCCTTGCCGTCCGGCCCGTGGGAATAGAGCGTCGGGACCTCGTCCTCTCCGTTGTTCACGTAGACGTACGGATGCTTCCACGGATCGTCGTTGAGGCGCTTGATGTAGGGACCGTTCCATCCGGTGACGGGAATGTACTTCGAGCTGCGCTCCTTGTACGCGATCGCGGCGTAGCCGTTCTCGATCCTGTAGGCGAGGGCGAGGAGTCCGTCTTCGTTCGACGGATAGAATCCGACGTGGTAGCGATAGCGTCCGAGCGCGACCGCCAGGTTGTGGACGGTCGTCCTGGCCGTCTGCACCTTCTTTCCGGCGACGTCGAAAGTCGGACCCGACGAAAGAATCTGCGGTATGACGAGTGCCGCGAGGAGGATCATGCCTATGATGATCACCATGTAGTACGGGAATCCGCGGGAGATGATCGGCGCGCGTGCGCCGAGTTCAGCCTTCTTCATCTCGTACTCGCGCGCGATGGCCCTGATCTTCGCGTGGTTCCTGGACTTCTGCGGGTCCTTGCCCGGAAACTTCTTCCTCAGCTTGTTTACGTCTACCATCAGGCGATCCTTTTCACAATGAGATTTCCTGGCGCCGGAGCCGTCGGCGAGAATTCGAACGCGGCGAGGAGTTCCGAAGCCGCCTTCTCGAGTCCGTCGGGCGAGCCTGACTTCTCGAGCGTCGCCAGAGGGGTGCGGGAACCGACCCTGTCGCCGATCTTCACGGAGAGAGTGACGCCAGCGTACGGATCTATCCTGTCGCCGGCCTCCATCCTGCCTGCGCCCAGCGAAAGCGCGACGCGCGCGACCTTCTCGGCGTCTATCGCCGAGACGTATCCGGTGCGCATCGCCTGAAGCCTGAACCTGAAGGCGCCCTTCTTCGCCCTCCGGTCGAATGCGTCGAGGTCGCCGCCATGCGCCTGCACCATCTCCCTGAACTTCCTGTATGCGGATCCGTCCGCGAGCTTTTCGTCGCACAGCCTGCGCGCATCGTCGAGCGGCATGTCCTTCGCGAGCGAAACCATAAGCGATGCGAGTTCGACCGAGAGACGCACGAAGTCCGCCTCGAGCCAGCTGACGGACGAGGGACCATTGCCGTCCGACGTCCCTGCCCGCAGAACCTCGAGCGCCTCGGCGACTTCGTTGATGTTTCCGACGGCGTAGCCGAGCGGAGCGTTCATGTCCGTGACGAGCGCCGCGGACTTGCGTCCAGCGGCCTTCGAAGCGTCGACCATCGCCACAGCCAGTTCGGTCGCCTCCTCGACGGTCTTCATGAAGGCGCCCTTGCCGAACTTGACGTCGAAGACGAGCGTCCCCGCGCCTTCCGCCCATTTCTTCGAGAGTATGGAGGCGCAGATGAGCGGAATCGAAGCGACGGTTCCGGTGACGTCGCGGAGAGCGTAGAGCTTCTTGTCGGCGGGACAGATCTCCTGCGTCTGGACGGTCATGGAAACGCCGACATCGGCTATCACCTTCCTGAACGCGGCGAGCGAGAGTCCCGCATTGTATCCGGGAATCGTCTCGAGCTTGTCGGCCGTTCCGCCCGTGAGGCCGAGTCCGCGGCCGGTGAGGGACGGAACCGCGACGCCGCAAGCCGCGGCAAGAGGCTGGATGACGAGCGAGAGCTTGTCGCCGACTCCGCCGGTCGAATGCTTGTCGGCGGTGGGAACGTGAAGGTCCGACCAGTCGAGACACGCTCCGGATCGCATCATCGCGTCCGTGAGGTCCGCGGTTTCGCGCGCCGTCATTCCGCGGCAGCAGACCGCCATCGCGAACGCGCTCATCTGGTAGTCCGGTATCTCGCCTTTGGTGTAGCCGTCGACGAGTCCGCGGATCTCCGCCGATCCGAGCGCCCTGCCTTCGCGCTTCTTGTCGAGAAGTATCTTGGCTATCATTTCATCGTCCCGCCGCACGGCGCGCAAAGGCGGCGGTCATTTCGTGCTCGGCGGATTGCGCGGCTTCGAACTGCCTGAAGCGCTGCCGCTCTGGCGTCCCAGAGAGTCGCGGTACGTCGTGGTGCTGCCGGTCGTCGTGGAGCTGCCTGTCAGGCGGCCGAGTCCGTCGCGGTACGTCGTGCTGCTGCCGGTCGTCGTGGAGCTGCCCGTCTGGCGTCCCATGGCGTCTCGGTAGGTGATGTTGCTGCCGTTGACGTCGGCGGAACCGGTCTGACGTCCCGTGGCATCACGATAGATTATGCGATTGCCGACCTGTTCGGCGGTTCCAGTCTGGCGCCCCGTGGAGTCGCGGTAGACAGTCCGGTTGCCGTTCTTCTCGGCGGACCCTGTCTGGCGTCCCGACGAATCTCTGAAAACGGTTCTCTCGCCTCCCGCGACGACTGTCGCGAGGGCGAGAACCGAAAGCATCAGTGCGAACTTCATTTCGTTCAGTTCACGATGGGCGTAAGGACCATGTTGCGGTACTGGACGTCCGAGTGGTCTCCCTGCAGATAGAGCGGACCGGGAACGAACTCGTCGGCGGTCAGGGCGCCGCCGGTCACGCCCTCGCACGGAGCGTGGTCGAGGACGACGACTCCGTTGAGCGTTACGGTCACGAGACGCCTGGCGAGGACAATTTCGACCTTCTGCCACTCGCCGGCCTTCTTCTCGGCGCGCTGCGACGGAGCGACTCGTCCGTAGAGCGCGCACATGTTGTGGCTGCTGTTTGGCTTGCCGATCGTGTCCAGCATCTGGATCTCGTAGATGCCGCGCAGGTAGACGCCGCTGTTGCAGCCAGGGAAGAGATTGACATCGAAGCTGAGCTTGAAGTCCTTGAAGTCGTTTCTCTTCGTGATCAGGTTCAGGTGGCCGACGTCCTTCCTGCCCTCGACGCGGTTCTCGAGGACGCCGTCCTTGAAGGTCCAGCCGCCGTAGTCCTTGTCGGACTTGCCGCCGATCGTCTTCCAGTCATCGAGTCCATTGGCGAAGAGGTCGACGGGCTGGCCGTACCTGGGCTCCCAGTACTCGAGGTCCTCGGGAGTCGTCACAAGCGGAATGCGCCTGCCCGGGAAGACGCCGCTCTCGCCCTGGTTGACGGTCCCGTCGTTGTTCAGGACGGTGCGCTCGATCGACATCGCGTCGCCGTTGACGGTCGCGACGCACTTGGCGCCGTGCGCGGTGAAGTGGAGACGTCCGGCGTCGTCGAGAGAGACGTCGTGGATGGTGAACGGAGTCGCCCAGCGCCACAGCATGGAGCCCGTGAGCCTGCCCTCCTTCTTCGTCACTCCAAGCCAGCCGGCGTTCATGGTCTTGTAGCCGTCGCCAAGCGGCTTGAGGTCGAGGGCCCAGCGGCCGAGGACCGCGTCCTCCTGCGCGCACTTGCAGCATGAATCCTGCGCGAGGCACTTGCATCCGGACATCGTCGCGACCGCGACGAGGGCAATTCCGAGCATCTTGTCAACTTTCATCTCATTCCTTTCGTTAGGTGTTTGAACAGCGATTGTTGAAAAGTATTTTACAACAAAAGACACCCTCCCGTCAAGGACGAAGAGATGCACATGGGATTGGGATTGCCGACTCGCATTTCCGGCTTCCGGCCTCTCCCTGACAACAAAGCGCCGCCATCCAGGCGGCGGGAATGGTGGGCGATACTGGACTCGGACCAGTGACCCCTACCGTGTGAAGGTAATGCTCTAACCAACTGAGCTAATCGCCCGGGGTGTGAAAACGCCGCATAGTATACCAAACCTCATCCCGCCGCGCAAGGGGGCAAAATATGATATACTATGCATCAATCATTTCAGTCTGTGACGACCGGACATGGTGCCCGGCGTGTGACACAAGCTGAGTCTACAGGGAATGAAAATGACCAAGAAAGCACATTGCCACGTTTTTACGTCGGAGTCCGTTTCGGAAGGACATCCGGACAAGGTGGCGGACCAGATCTCCGATGCAATACTCGACGCGTGCCTCAAGCGCGATCGGCAGGCTCACGTCGCATGCGAAACCATGGTGGGGCCGGACGTGGTCGTCAACATGGGCGAAATCGCGTGCAGAGGGTGGAAGAAGATCGACCCCGCGGCGATTGCAAGACGAGTCGTAAAGAAGATCGGGTACGACGTTCCGGCCGAGCACTTCAGCTGGGACACCTTCGAGTATCTCTCCCACCTGCACGGGCAGTCTCCCGACATCGCGCAGGGAGTGAACCGCAAGACCAAGGCGAAACAGGGAGCCGGCGACCAGGGCATGATGTTCGGCTACGCGACGAACGAGACGAAGTCCCTCATGCCCGCTCCTATCGTGTACTCGCACGCCCTTCTCCAGATGTTCGCGAAGCTCCGCAGGACGGACAAGAAGTATTCGTGGCTGCGTCCCGACTCGAAAAGCCAGCTCTCCGTCGTCTACGAGGAAGGCAGGCCAGTTGCCATCGACACGGTCGTCATCTCGCACCAGACCACCGAGAAAGGCGCGACGAAGAAGAACTACAAGGTCATAGAGGACCTCGCGAAGAAGTTCCTCGCGAAGACCGGGCTCCTCAGGAAGGACACGAAGTTCTACATCAATCCGACAGGCAAGTTCGTCGTAGGAGGACCCTGCGGAGACTCCGGACTCACCGGACGCAAGATCATCGTCGACACCTACGGCGGCATGGCCGCGCACGGCGGCGGCGCGTTCTCCGGGAAGGATCCGTCCAAGGTCGACCGCTCGGCTGCCTACTACGCACGCTACGCGGCGAAGAACATCGTCGCCGCGGGACTCGCGGACCGCTGCCAGATCCAGGTCGCCTACGCGATCGGAGTGGACAGGCCGGTCTCGTTCTGCGTAAAGACCTTCGGCACCGCCAAGAACGGAGCAACCGACGAGAAGCTCGAGAAGATGCTCGCCTCCGGAAACATCTTCGACTTCCGTCCCTACGAGCTCATCAAGGACCTCAAGCTCCTCGATCCCAAGGGCTGGCGCTACGAGGACACGGCGGCCTACGGACACTTCGGACGTTCCGCGTTCCCGTGGGAAAGGACGAACCGGGTCGAGAAACTGAAAAAGTATTTCAGACGATGAGTCGTTGTTTTGACATCTTGATTGTTTGATTGGGCATCGATCACGAATCACCGACCACCAGCCACGAATCTCTACGTCCATTTTCCATTCTGCCGGGGGAAGTGCAGCTACTGCGCCCTTCACTCGCGCGCCGGCATCTCATCAGCCGCGCGCGAGAGTTATGTAAAGGGTCTTTTAGAGTCGCTTAGTGTCTTTGGCGACTCTGGAGACGCCGGCCCCGCCCGCAACCAGCAACCAGCCACCAGCTACCAGCCACCAGCCACCAACCTGCTTTCCACCATCTACTTCGGCGGAGGCTCGCCAGCGCTATGCGATCTCACGCCCCTCGCGCCGGCCATCGTCCCCCTTATCGGACCCGACACCGAGTTTACGGTCGAGCTGCATCCTCTGGACGTCACCAGGGAGAAGCTCCACGAACTCAAGTTCCTCGGCGTCAGCAGAATCTCGATGGGAGTCCAGTCGCTGGACGACGACATCCTCAGGCACATGCGCCGCGGATACGACTTCTACACCGCCGAGCGCGCCTTCGCCCTTATCAAGGAGCACTTCGACAACGCCGGAATCGACCTTATAGTCGGCTACCCGGGCGAAACCTCAGCCCTCACGCCCCGCCACGCCCGCCTCGCCAAGTGGGGACTCAAACATTGCTCGGTCTACTCACTGATCCTCGAAGAAAAATCCATTCTCGGCCATTTGCTCTCAAAATCAGGTGCCTATCCCCACGGTCAAACGGGGACTGTCCCCATCGCAAACGGGGACTGTCCCCAATTGCCAGATGACGAGACGGTTATGAACAGAATCTCGATTATTTCGAGATTCATGGAAGATATTGGGCTTGAACGATACGAAATATCCAATTATGCCGCACCTGGTTATGAGTGCCGACATAACCTGGCGGTTTGGCGTGGCGAGGACTACATCGGCTTGGGCGACGGCGCCCATGGCCGAATGGGCCTAACGCGTACTCAAAACTGGCTGGGGCCTCAAACCGGACAAAACAGCCACTCATCCGACAAAAAAAGCAAAATTCTCCGGGGCCTATCTCCTGAAAACGGGGGACTGTCCCCACGGATAGAGACTGTTTCCAGGGAAAAGGACACGGTCGAGCGGAAGATTTTTGCGCTGAGAACGAGGTTCGGGCTGGACATCGCGGACGAGACATGGGGACAGTCCCCCACTGCATGGGGACAGACCCTCGATGGATTTGTAGAGGATGGGTTGCTGACGAGGACGGGAACAGTCTACCGACTCACGGAGCGCGGCACAGAGGTCTGCGACTCGATTCTCGCCGAACTAGTCTAGCAGGACTACTGCATGGACGACAATGCCCTTGCCTGCGCCGACGTCGTCCATCTTCTCGTTGGTCTTGCCCTTCACGGAAACCTGACCGACTTTCACTCCGAGTATCTCAGCAAGGCGATTCCTTATCGCCTCGACGTGCGGACGAAGCTTCGGCCTTTCGCAGATGACAGTCGCATCAAGGTTCACAAGCGCATGGCCGGACTTCCCCGCCTCGGCAATCGCCGCTGCGAGAAGCCTGGCGGAGTCCGCCCCCTTCCAGCGCTCGCAGGTTTCGGGAAAATGCGAGCCGATGTCCCCTTCGGCAACTGCGCCGAAGATTGCGTCGATTATCGCATGCAGAAGGACATCGCCGTCAGAGTGCGCCTTGAGCCCCGGCGCTCCGGGAATCACGACTCCGCCCAGCACGAGCGGACGCGCAGGATCGTCCGAAAAGACGTGCGAGTCGTATCCGAAGCCGATACGCATCAGAGAAGTCCGAGGGACCTGAGCGTCGCGCGCATCTTCGCCAGGTTCGCATCCGTCGTCTCGCAGAGCGGAAGACGGAACACGCGGTCGCACTTGCCCATGAGGGCGAGGGCCTCCTTCACCATCACGGGATTCGTGTCGATGAAGAGGTCGTGGAAGAGCGGATAGTATTTCGCGTGCGCCTTGCGGGCGGCGATGAAGTCGCCCGCCATGGCTGAGCGGATCATGTCGGACATCTCGCGAGGAATGACATTCGACGCAACGGAGATGACGCCCTCTGCGCCGACGGAAATCATCGGGACCGCGAGCGAATCGTCGCCGGACAGGACCGTGAAGTCGGGGCAGAGGTTCTTTATCGCGCTCACGCGCTCGACCGAACCCGCGGCCTCCTTGATTGCAACGACATTGGGATGTTTCGCGAGGCGCGCTACAACGTCGAGCGGTATCTCCTTCCCGGCGCGACCGGGCACGTTGTACAGGACGACAGGGAGCCCGAGATCTGCTACAGACGCGAAGTGGCGGTAGAGCCCCTCGGGATTCGGCTTGTTGTAGTACGGCGTCACCTGCAGAGTGGCGTCGGCGCCGCCGGCGTCTATCGCGGCCTGTGTAAGCGAGAGTGCCTCGGCCGTGGAGTTCGCGCCGGTTCCGGCGACGATCTTCACGCGCCCGGCGGCGTACTCGATCGTCTTCTCGATGACCTTGTGGTGCTCGGCGTGCGAGAGAGTCGGGGACTCTCCGCTGGTACCGACGGAGCAAATGCCCTCCACGCCGCCGGCGACCTGTTCCTCGACGAGATCCCTTAGACGCCCGTAGTCGACAGACCAGTCCTTTGCGAACGGAGTGACCAGGGCCGTAATCGTGCCTGAAAGTTTCATGCCGATATTATACCAAAAATCGGGGACCGTGGCGGACGGGAAAGAATCCTGAAAACAGACCGCCGCGGGTCTATTGACTCAAGAGAGTAAGTTTGGTAACATTTCCAACGACAACCAAAATGGATTCCAACGGAGAGCTCGAGTTTCGTCCGCTGACGCTCGCGGACAAGGACATGTACTGCGAATACAGGGGGAGGAACGGCGCCGAGATATGCTGGCACGCCTTCCCCTGTCTCATGATGTGGAGCGTGGTTATGGACGTATCCATTGCAGAGTCGGACGGATGCGCGGTTCTGATGTACAAGTTCGGCGACGGACTCTTCTTCTCCGTGCCGTTCGGATCCGGCGACAGTCGCGCCGCAGTGCTAAAGCTGCGCAGACACTGCGAAACGCACGGCCTCGACCTCTCGTTCGCCTCCCTCTCTCGTCGCCAGCGCGACTGGCTCGTCGCCGAATTCCCGGGAGAATTCCTCGTAGAGGAGAACGCCGCCTACGCAGACTACATATACCGCAGGGATGACCTCGCGACGCTCAAGGGAACGAAATACCAGAAGAAACGCAACCACATCCACCGGTTCGAGGCGGCCGGGGACTGGAGCTACGAACCTGTCACCGCGGCGAATCTTGCCGACTGCATGGCGATAAGGGACGTCTGGCGCGAGGCCAAGTCGTCCGATCCCGACGCCGACCACGAGTCGATTGCGCGCGAATCCAAGGTCCTGGATTTCGCCTTGGGGCATTTCGACGAGCTCGGACTCTTCGGCGGGATACTCATCCAGAAATCGAAGCCCGTTGCCTTCGCAATAGGCTCGCGGATCAACGACGAGATGGTTGACGTCAATTTCGAGAAGGCGATACCAGGGGTCGATGGTGCGTACGCCAAGGTGAACCAGCAGTTCGCAGAAAAGAGCTGCGCAGGATTCTCCTTCATCGACCGCGAGGACGATGCGAACGATCCGGGACTCCGCAAGGCGAAGCGTTCCCATCATCCGGTCAGGATGGGCGAAAAGTTCTCCGCAACCCTCAGCGACGTTACGTACGCGACGGCATCGGACCGTCCCGCGATCACTGCATTATGGCGGGAGGCGTTCGGCGACCCGCAGGAGTTCATCGACAAGTTCTTCGAACTCGAGTTCACCGACGAGACAATGCTCACGATCCGCGAAAACGGAGAGATCGTCTCGATGGCCGCAATGATTCCCGCGACAGTCGTTGCTTCCGGTGCCGAGACACCCGTCCGCTACGTCTACGCCCTCGCCACCGCGAAGAGAAAGCGCGGCAAGGGACTGGCCGCAAGAATCCTCGAATTTGCCTCGCGCCATTACAAGGTCCCGCTCATACTGCTCCCCGAGGAGAAGTCTGTCGCGGACTTCTATGCGAAAGCCGGTTTTACTCCCATGGCGTCCAAAAACGGAGACGGACGCGTCCGCTGGCCGGCGCGCCACGTCGCCTTTGCCAATTCCATCGGACAGGCGGAGAGCACCTTGACCGGAGGCGGAATGGCCAGGTTCCCGCAGAACGGCGAGCATCCCGACTTCTCGGGCGTAATGCTTTCCCTCACCTGCGGCTAGGCGCGGTGCTCTACGAAGAACACCTTGTCGCCCACGCGGCAACGAGGAGCCTTGAATGTGACCCACGTGCCCTTCTCGCCGATCGACGGAGTCTCGTCATCGCGCCGCATCTCGCCCAGCACCAGCTCGACGACGCCGGTCGTCGGACCGTGTATCTGCAGTTCGTCCCCTGGACGAATCTCGTGGTCCTGGATCTGCACCTGCGCAATCTGCGCCTTTAGAAAATAGTCGACGACGATTCCGACGTGACGCTTCACGGTCGTTGCGAGGGAATCCTCGGAATCGGCGAGCTGGTCTCCGCCCGGACGTCCGTAGAAGAGTCCCTTTGAGAACTCGCGATGAAAGACGGTCTCCAGCTTCGCGGTCAGTTCGTCCACGAGCTCCTTCGTGTAGCGGCGCCCGGGCGCACCGGCCCTGTCCGCCTCGACCGCGTCAACCGCGCGACGGTAGCACTCGACGCACGTCTTCACGTAGTTCGCGTTGCGTGCGCGGCCCTCGATCTTGAAGCTGGCGATTCCGGCGTCCATCAGCCTGTCTACGAATCCTATCGAGCAGAGATCCTTGGCGCTGAGTATGGTGTGCGGCTCGACGATGAAGGCGGTCTCGGACTCGTGGACGGGGTTCCCTTCCCTGTCCGTATAGAGGTCTACCGCCTGAACCTTGTACCTGCGGCGGCACGGCTGACGGCATTCCCCGCGACACGCGCTCTTTCCGAAAGCGTCGTGGCTCATGAGGCAGCGTCCGGACTCCGCGACACACTGCGCGCCATGGACGAAGCACTCAATCTCGATTCCGGTCTTCTCCACCATCCTCTTCACCTCGGCCAGGGTGCACTCGCGGGCAAGGACCACGCGGCTTGCACCCTGCGACTTCAGGAACTCGACGGCCAGGGAGTTCGAAGTGGACATCTGGGTCGAGACGTGGATCTCGACACCGTGCCTTCTGCAAAGCGAGATGACGCCCCAGTCCGAAACGATGAACGCGTCGACGAACGGTTTAGCCGCGACGATAATCCGCTCGATCTTGTCGATCTCGTCCTCGAACATTATGGCGTTGAGGGCGAGGTAGCGCTTCACCCTGCCACATATGCGCGCAATCTCCGGGAGGTCCGAGAGCTTGAAGTTGACTCCGCTCCCCGCGCGCATGTTGAAGGTCTCGAGCCCGAAATACACGGCGTCCGCCCCGGCGTTGACCGCGGCCGAAAGCGACGTGAAGTCGCCTGCGGGAGCTAGGATCTCGGGACTCATCGAATGGTTGTCCCGCTTGGATTCGAACCAAGACTAAGGGTATCAAAAACCCCTGTGCGGCCACTACACCACGGGACACTCTTGAAATCGTCGGGGACGAGTCCGAAGACGGTCGATCCGCTTCCGGTCATCGCGACGCCGAACGCGCCGGCTTCGGCGAGCGCCCCCTTCGCCGCCGCGATTTCGGGATGGAGCGCGACCGCCGGCTCCTCGAGATCGTTCTGGAGGGCCGCCGCGACGCGATGCGGATCCCCCGATTCAAGTGCGGTGCGCATATTATACAAAATTTCGTCGTTGACTGGCAAGCGAGGCGAACACTTCGAGTAGACCTCGGCGGTGGAAGAAAACACGCCGGGATTCACGAGCGCGATTCGGAGCCTTACAGACGCAGGCGAGCGTTCTCCGAACAGACGCGAAACTTTTTCCCCGCGGCCTTCCATGATGATTGGTTCGCGATAGCTCTGGGCGAGGACAAGTGCGGGGACGTCGCTGCCGACGGAGGCGCCGATTTCCGCGAGTTCCTCGGGGGCATGTCCGAGGGACTTCATCTCGTTCAGCGCACGAAGGACTGCCGCGGCATCGGCGCTGCCGCCCCCGAGTCCGCCGCCCGCCGGAAT
>JAFONM010000016.1 GCA_017418445.1 Kiritimatiellia bacterium | reverse complement strand
CCGAGTCCGGCGCTGGCCTTGTCGGCCGCGTCGCAGACGGCGTCCAGGACCTGGTCTGCCGCGCTCTCGCCGCTCTCATCGTCCTTTCTGCCGACGTCCTTGAGCTCGATGTCCGGAATCGGCACCACCGCGTGCCCCCACTGAATCTTCATTCCGGTGATGAGGAGGTGGTCGATGACGACATCGCCGCCCTCTCCGGCCTCCTCCTCCTTCTTCTCCTCGGGCTCGTCCCCGCCCTCCTTCTCCCCGCCGGACAGGCTGTCCAATATCTCGCGGATGTTGGAGAACGTCAGGTCGCCGTAGACGAAGAGGTCCCTGACGAGGACGTCCTCCACGTGCACGGCGCCGGACATCGCGGACATCATCGAGAGGTCCACGGATATCTCGCCGAAGGAGAGCGCGTTCGTCTCGCTCGAGGCGAGGGTGTCGCCCACGGCCGCGACCGCGTTGCCGGCGACGCGCGCGACGGCTCCGAGCGCGCTCTCGCCCTCCTCCGCCTCCTTCTGCGACGAGGTGAAGAATCGCTCCGGATTCTGGAGACGAGTGTCCTCGATGGAGAGCCTGCCGGTGAACGGATTGAGGGAGAAGCCGCCCATTTCGAAGCCCGTCTTCGTCATCCTGGGAACGACGCAGTTAGCGACTCCCGTGACGACAGGGCCCGACCAGAGCGGCATCGTCAGCACCGCAAGAACCGCCAGGGCGACCATGACCGCCAGCACGATTCCGACTATCTTCAGCGCCTTCTTCATTTACATGACTCCTTACCTTACGTTCTCAACGACGATCTTGGTGCGGTATTTCGCGCCCGGCGGACCGACCTCTATGTTCCCGGGGGACCACTTGTCTCCGAACTTCTTGAGACTCGTGCAGAATATCTCGCGGACGGCCTTCCCGTCCCAGATCTCGTTCGCCTGTATGAGCGCACCGGTCCTGCGGTCTATCCACGCGCGGAACGCCCGCCTGCCGTTCCTGACGAGGATCACCTTGCAGATTATGCCGGTGACGGACTCCGCCTCGGCCTGCTCGTCGAACGAGACGTCGTCCCACCAGAGGAAGTCCATCGAAAGGTCGCTCCACGTGACGTCGGTGTCGAGGAGACGCCCGCCCTTCTCGAACGGGACCTCCGCTCCGTCCCTGTCGGTGAACCTGAGCTCCGTCCCGCCGTTCTTCCTGACGAGCACGTAGCGATACGCCGCCTTCTCGGTCCCGTGGCGGCTCCTGCGGTTTACGTGGCCCTCTATCGTGACGTTCGTCGGCACCATCGCGCGGCACGCCGCGAGAATGTCCTTCGCGGACGCCGTTTCGTCGAACGCCGGCGCCGCCGTCAGCGAGGAAAGCGCCGAATCCGCTGCGCCGTCGGGCCGCGAGGACCCGTCGGCCGCCGCCACGAGCGCGACCAGCGCCGCGGCAATCGCCGCGCATGCCGCGGTCCGCGTCATCTCAGCTTCTCCTCCAGATACCTGTCCTCCGGACCGTTGCAGTGGTCGCGCCCCGCATCGTAGTAGCGGAGGGCGGCCTCCCTTCCGGCTTCGCCGCGCGTCTTGAATATTATCCTGGCCATGTTGTAGTAGCCGGGATAGAAGTCCGGATTGGACCTGATGAGCTGCGTGAAGGTCTTCTCCGCAAGATCGGCGTGTCCCGTGGCGAACTCCACGAGTCCCCTGAGGTTGAGCGCGGGGGCGTAGTTCGGACGCTCTTTCAGGGCCTCCTCGACGGTCGCGGACGCCGCGGCGTAGTCCTTCCTCTTGAAATCGCCCTTCGCCTGCAGCATCTTGGCCTTCAGGCCCTTGTCCGCCGGCCTCGAAGCCGCAGCGGGGGTCGCGGCCTCCTTCCTGGCGCGGAGCTCCTCCCTGTACTTCTTCTCCAGCTCCGTCGTGTCGGAGACGGCGACCGCGCGGGCGTTGTTGCGGGCCTGTGCGAGAAGCATGGAGTCTATCGACGACTCGATGTAGGCGCGCTTGTTGCGCACCGTCGCGAACTCGGGCTTGTCCGCGCGGTCCGGATTCTCCAGCTCGATCCTGTCAAGCTCCGCAAGAGCCTTCCGGTATTCCGCAACGGCCTCGTCTATCTTCCCGTCGTCGGCGTAGTCGGATGCGGCATCGATGAAGCGCGAGGCCGGTTCCAGCAGCTCGGAAATGCGCGGCACATCGTCCTCCTTGCCGCCAAACGGCCACCACCAGGACGCAAACGCCCCGGTAGAAACCGCGAAAACCGCCAAAACCAGTATACAATACCTCATGGACCTCTCATTATACCAAAAAATCCCCAGCTCGCATAGGGGGTACGCACCGTTCACAGCCGCCTGCGGCGACGAAGGATGACGGCCCTGGCGGCCAGAAGCGCCAGGACCATCGCGACATACCAGGCAATGCACTCGGGAATCGACCATGGGCGGACCGGCCGCGAGGACCAGCCCTGCGAGGCGACAAAACGCGAAAGCCCGGCCAGGGAGCCCGTCGCAAGCGCGGAAAGATTGTTCAGATGCACGGCAAGGGGCTCGGAGAAATAGCTCGCCATCAGGCCCAGGGATCCCGCCGTCACCCCCGCCTCCGCCATCGGGACGGCAAAGAGGTTCGCAACGAGTCCGCCTGGGGTTATCCGCCCGAATACATGGGCCGCCATGGGGACTCCGGCAAGCCATGCGATCGCCGGAATCCCGAGCGAGCAGGCGGAATCGAGCCTTACGCCCTTAGACCACCGGACCCAGGCGACGATCGCGAACATGACCGCGAAGGAGAGTCCGCACCCGACGTCGAACACCATCTCCGGCGCCCGGACGTAGGTGATCACGAACGCGATCGACCACGCGACGAAGCCGTTGGACCTGCGCCAGAACAGCGGCGAGAGACAGCATACCGTGGCCATCGTCGCGGCGCGGACCGCGCTCGGACCCGACCCGACGAGCGCGACGTACGTCCAGAGGAGCGGAACGAGGACCAGTCCGGCGATCCTCCTCGGAACGAAGGCAAGCGCCAGAAGCGTCGAGAATATCTTCGCGACAAAAAGGACGTGAAGTCCGGATATTGCGAACACGTGCACCGTCCCGGCGTCGACGAAGGCCCTCCGCGTCTCGGGCGCGATGCGCGAGCGCTCCCCGAGAAGCATCGCGCGGTTGAGGTCCGCGACTTCCGGCTCGTGTCCGAGACCCAGTCCGACGCGCCTCGAAAAATCCCTTCTGACCGCCGCGAGGGCCGGCTCGCCGTCCGTGGCGATACGTCGCGCGGACGAGCCGCGCCCCCGCACCCAGAACGTCCTCCTCCAGCCGCCGAAGAGTCCGTCCCTGCGACCCAGCCACCCGACGAGCTCCCATGTCTCGCCCTGGCGCGGACATTCCGCATCCCCGCAGACCGCCATCTCGACGCGGACCGGAATTCCGCGCAGATCACCCGCGAAAGAGGCATGGCGCGCGCCTCTCCCGTCCTTCCTTTCGCAGACGTCGTATCCTATCTCGAACACTCCGCGGCACGGTCTGCCGCCGTTGAGGACCTGGATTTCGTCGAGAACCTCCATGCGCGACGCGGACGCGAAGAGCGCGAGCGCGGCGCCGGCGACGAAGGCGAACGCAAACGGCCAGAACCGCAGGGACAGGCCGTATCCGGCGAGGAGGACGACGGCCGCCGCCGCGGAGACGACCGGCCAGGCCAGTGCGAAACGGTCCGCGCCGAAGCCCAGCGCCTCCCCCGCGACGAGCGCAAGGCACAGCGATATCCATTTCAGCTCAAGCGACATTTCCGCGTTTCCTCCGTTTTTCCGCACGCCCCGGCTTCGATGCCGGAACAGCCGCGGATATGATAGCAGAACGCGGAAAAATCAGTCTTAAGATTCGCTTAAGATTTCCTTAAGATTCGCTTAAGATTTCAAAAGCCGGCCCAGGACGGGAGGGAGGTGCGTATCTCGACGGGGTCGCCGGAAACCGGATGCGAGAAGGACGCGGCAAGGGCGTGGAGGCAGTGCCCGACCTGGTTCTCGACCGCGAACGCGCCGTACAGCCGGTCGTTCACGATGTGCATTCCGGCCATGGCGAGCTGCGCACGGATCTGGTGCGTGACGCCGGTGAAGATCGTCACCTCGAGGAGCGTCCGCTCCTCGCAGCCCTCCGTCGCATGGGCGACGGGTCTGAACGCCGTGACGGCGTGGAGCGGACGCAGGGCGCGCCTCTCGGACTCGCAAAGCCTGTTCCTGCGCGCATCGATCATCCTGCAGAATCCGATTCCCGGTTCGTGCGCGAGGTCGTTCTCGAGGGTTCCGCCGACGGCGACGGATCCCTCGACGAGCGCGAGGTAGGTCTTCTTCACCGTCTGCGCGGCGAACTGCGCGCGAAGATCCTCGAATGCGCGCGCGGTGCGCGCGACGAGGACGAGACCCGAAGTGTCCGCGTCGATCCTGTGGACCGCCCCGGCCATGAGGGGCCTGTCCCCGAGGGGAGCGCATTCGGGCCATCTGGCGACGACTCCGTTCATGAGCGTCTCGGTCTCGGAGCAGGAGATCGGCTGGACCGGGAGTCCCGCGGGCTTGTCGAAGGCGAGGAGCGCGTCGTCCTCGAAGACGGCGCGCGGGCGTATCGCCGGATTCGGGCGGACCACGTTGTCCGACGCCTCCATGAGCCCCGAAACCTCCACCCTCTCTCCGCCGCGGAGCTTGAGCCCCTTCGGCGCGGGGCGTCCGTTCACGAGGACCCTTCCGGCCTCGATCGCCTCCCGCGCGAAGGCGCGCGTCGTCGTCGGACACCGCAAAACAAGGGCGGCGTCCAACCGGATGCCGCCCTCGTCCTGCATGAACGTCCTCGCGTCAATCATATTGGTTGAGCACCGAGGGCGCCACGGGGGCCATGCCCTCCCACGACCTGTTCGTCGCCCACGGGAGGTTCGAGTCCTCCGCCGTGTCGGCGATGCACCCCCCGAGGAGGAGCGCCGCCGCGACGGCGAGGAGACAGGCTGCTGCGAACTTCATCATCATTCGGAGAATGCTACGTCGCCGATCTCGAGCGGGGCCTGCTCCCAGTTCGTCAGGATGTCGCAGATGACGTAGTTCTTGTCGGGAACCTCCTGGCGCAGACGGACGCGGCCGATGAGCTCGCCGGCCGGACCCTGGTAGTCGGGACGCTTGATCGCGAGCTCGAGGAGCGGGAGCGGACGCGAGAGATCATCGCCCTTGAGCTCCTTCATCGCCGCAGGCGTCAGCTCGAGAACAGCGAACTTGAACTCGTTGTTGGCGAGGACGACCTTGCCCTTGTCGCCGAACGGCAGGCTGCTGATCGCGCTGCCGGCCTGCGTGTTGACGCCGGCCTGGCGCTGCTGCGCGATGAGGTCCTGGATCTGCTTCTTGAGGAGCTCGATCATCTTCTGGGCCTTGTCGAGCTCCTCCTTCACCACCTCGGTCTCGTTCTTCGCGGTCTCGACCTCGTCGCGCAGGGAGACGATCTCGAGCTCCTTCTCCTTGATCTGGTTCTCGAGCTCGACCTGCTTCTCGGTGAGGGCCGTGTTCTTCGCGGTGAGGTCGTCGATCTGCGCCTTCTGCTCGATCGTCTTGGCGATCGTCTGGCGCAGCACGGGCGTCACGGCGTTGTACTTTTCCGCGACCTCCTTGATCTTCGCGCGCAGGACGGGAAGCGCCTCGCGCGTCTTCTTCAGCTGATCCTTCTGGGACGCGAGGGACTTCTCGAGCTCGATGAGCAGAAGGTCCTCGGAGGACCCGCGCTTGAGCTTCTCCATGCCGTCCATCTTGAACACCTTGCGGCCCTTCTCGTCGAGCTCCCACACGTAGGGGTCGCGCAGCTTCTCGCGCTCGCCCTCGCCCCAGCTCACGAGGTTGTGGTCGGTCTTCTCGAAGGACATGTTGTAGTCGTCGAGATCCTCCAGGAGGTCCTCCATGTTGGGCTCGACCTTGGTGTGGTCGTTGGGATCGTCCGAGTCGATCATGATCTGCGGATTCTCGGCGGGCTCGTAGTCGTTGCCGACCTCGATGAGCGGGACCATGTGGACGAGGTGGTCCTCGAAGAGTCTGTTGCGATCCTTCAGCTCCGTGCGCTTGTCGTTCAGCTGGTACTCGTACCACAGCGCGACGCCCACTCCGACGAGGAACAGGTATATGAAGACATGCAATGCTTTGTTCATAGGTCTTTATGCCTCTGATTTTTTAGCTTCTCCAAGTTTGTCGCATAAATCATACTCCTTTTTTCCGTTAAAGGCAACTGTTTTTTGGTAAAATATTCGCCAATGCCATTTCAGGTCACAGGAAGGGACGAACGCACGAAGGCGCGGCTCGGACGACTCTCGACGGTACACGGTACCGTCGAGACGCCGGTCTTCATGGACGTCGGGACCCAGGGCACGGTCAAGGCGCTCGAGCCGCGCGACCTCGTCGAGAACGGGGCGCAGGTCGTCCTCGGCAACACCTACCACCTGATGCTCCGCCCCGGCGCGGAAGTGATCGCGTCCGCCGGAGGGCTCCACCGCTTCATGCGCTGGGACGGACCGATCCTCACGGACTCCGGCGGCTTCCAGGTGTTCTCGCTCGCGAAGATGCGCAGGCTCACGGAGGAGGGATGCCGGTTCAGCTCGCACCTCGACGGGCACGAGTTCTTCCTCGGCCCGAAGGAGTCGATGGAGATGCAGCGCGTCCTCGGCTCCGACATCGCGATGGTCTTCGACGAGTGCCTTCCGTATCCGTGCGACCGCGCCCGGGCCGAGAAGTCCGTCGAGCAGACGCTCCGCTGGGCGAAGGCGTCGAAGGACTCGCCGCACGCCGAGGGGCAGCTCGTCTTCGGGATAGTCCAGGGCGGCGTCTACGGCGACCTCCGCCGGCACTGCGCGGAGGAACTCGTAAGAATCGGATTCGACGGCTACGCGATCGGCGGCGTCTCGGTCGGCGAACCGGAGGAGGAGATGTACAGGGCGGTCGACGCGTCGGTCCCCTTCCTCCCCGAGGACGCGCCGCGCTACGTCATGGGGCTCGGCGTCATGCACCAGATGGCGGAGTGCGTCGCGCGCGGCGTCGACATGTTCGACTGCGTCATACCGACGAGGGTGGCCCGCCACGGGACGGCCATCACGCGCCGCGGCAACGTCGCGATCAAGGCGGCGAAGTGGCGCCTCGACCAGGGCCCCGTCGAGGAGGGATGCGGATGCTACTGCTGCCGGAACTTCACGCGCTCGTACGTGAGGCACCTACTCAGCGCGGACGAGATACTCGGGCTGCGCCTCCTCACGATCCACAACGTCTTCGCGCTCAACCGCTTCATGCGCGACATGCGCGCGGCGATAGCGGACGGGACATTCTACGACTGGAAAGAACAAGTAAGAAAGGAAACAAAGGAAAATGAATAACCTGATAATGCTCGCCGACGCGGGCGGAAACGCAGGAGCGGCGGGCGACGCCGGAGCGGCCGTAAACACCGGCGCCGGACAGACCCTGTTCGGCGGACCGTGGGTCATGATGCTCATCATGATCGCGCTCTTCTACTTCATGTTCCTCCGTCCCCAGAACCGCAAGGAGAGGGAGCGCAGGAAGATGATCGAGGAGCTCCGCGCCGGGGCGAAGGTCATATTCGCCGGCGGAATAATCGGAACCATCGCGGAGGCGAACGAAAAGACGTTCATAGTCGAGACGACGGACGGCAGGATGGAGATCGTCCGCTCCGCCGTGCAGGGCGTCGTCCCGGCGGAAGGTCCCGCGGACCCCGCGAAGTAGGACTGGGCCGTTGGCGTTCAGGCGGATAAAGTACGGGGTCGAGTTCGACCCCGGACGCGAAGAGCGGCGCGAGAGCTCCGGGATCGGCTGGATAGTCGTCCTGGTGACGGTCCTCGCGTCCGTCTCCTTCGTGTGGATCGCCATCGGACGCATCTTTCACCGCGCGGAGGAGACCGACGGCAGGGAGGCGGACACGATGCAGATCGTCGTCGCGCCCGAGCCTCCCGCGGAGAAATCCGAAACCGCCGCGGCGACCGGTCCCGCGAGACCGCCGCCGCCCGACAGGAAGCTCGTCGTGAGCGGATTCCGCGACCGTCCCAACAACGTGAAGAACCTCCTCCTCAAGCTCGATGCGGTCGCGAAGACCGGCGACGTCGCGATGCAGGTCGCGACGATCGAGAAGCTTCGCTCGCTTCCGGGCGAGCCCGTCGCGGACATCGACGCCGACCTCGTGCGCCGGCTCGGACGGCTCAACATGCGCTGGCTCGTCAAGGAGCGCAACGCCCAGTGGGTCAGCGAGACGACGGTGCGCAGCGGCGACTCCGCGACGCGCATCGCGCAGGAGAACGGCTCGACCCTCGGGTCCCTCAGGCTGCTCAATCCCGGACTCGACGCGGACCATCTCCGCCCCGGGATGAAGCTGTTCGTCATGAACCACCCCGAGTTCAGCCTCGTGATCCACAAGACGCTGCGCACGCTCGACTTCAACCTCAACGGCAAGCTCTTCAAGCGCTACTATCTCCCGAAGGACGCGCCGGAGATAGGGATGGCCCCCGGAAGGTACGAGACGCCCGCGAACCTCCGCAAATACTTCCGCGAGAATTCCGTCGGACTCTCGCCCGACGACGCCGCGGAGGTCGACACCTTCACCCCCCGGGGGACCACCGTCATAGTCTCCGACTCGTAATCGGCGCGCAGCGATGCACGGCGACATGGCGCAGGAAATGTTTATGCGCGCGCGGCCACACGTGCGCGCGTATTTTTGATATAATACCGGACATGGGCAGAAAGAATGCAGGTACCGCGCGTCCGTGGCTCCTGATCATGTTGCTGTTATTCGTCGGCCTCTCGTTCTACAAGATGAACTCCGCCGGGACGAAGCCACGCGACATGTCGGCCGTGGAATTCCGCAGGGCGCTGGATTCCGGCGCCGTCGAGGATCCGCTGGAACGCGTGATCAGCCACGACGAGGGGACGACATACCTCTCCGGAAGGCTGAAGGTGGAGAACAAGGAGAAGGACGGCGGGAAGCGGTCCGTCCCCTTCCGCGTGTACCTCGTCCCCGGCGAAAGCGAGAAGCTGATGAACGACCTCGCGGACCGCAGCGTGAACGTGAAGGTCCGCAACGAGTCGAGCGCCCTCTCGCCGCTCGTCATGAACCTCCTCTTCTTCGGCGCGACGATATTCCTCTTCTACTGGCTCTTCGCGAGAAGGCTCGGCGGTGACGGCGGACCGTTCGGGATGGGCAAGTCCAGGGCGAAGATGCTGACGGGCAAGGAGGAGAAGAAGCGCGCCACGTTCGCGGACGTCGCGGGAATCGACGAAGCCAAGGAGGAGGTCCAGGAGATAGTCGAGTTCCTCAGGAAGCCGGACGACTTCAGGAAGCTGGGCGGAAGGATTCCGAAGGGCATCCTCCTCGTCGGCCCTCCGGGGACGGGCAAGACGCTCCTTGCGCGCGCGATCGCCGGCGAGGCGGGGGTCCCCTTCTTCGCCATATCGGGGAGCGACTTCGAGGAGATGTTCGTCGGCGTCGGCGCGAGCCGCATGCGCGACATGTTCGCGGAGGCGAAGAAGCGCGCGCCGTGCATCGTCTTCATCGACGAGGTCGACTCCATAGGCATGAAGCGGACAGGCGCCGGCGCCATGGGCGGCTCGCACGCGTACGAGCAGACGCTGAACACGATGCTCGTCGAGATGGACGGCTTCGACGCGAACGAGGGCGTGATCGTGATAGCGGCGACGAACAGGCCCGACACGCTCGACTCCGCCCTCCTCAGGCCCGGACGGTTCGACCGCCAGGTGATGGTCGACCTCCCCACGCTGAAGGGACGCGAGGAGATACTCGCCCTGCACGGCAGGAAGATAAAGTTCGCCTCGGACGAGGAGCGCGACGCGGACCTCAGGCGCGTCGCCCGCGGAACCCCGGGATTCTCCGGGGCGGACCTCGCGAACCTCCTCAACGAGGCGGCCCTCATGGCCGTGAGGAAGAAGCTCGACGCCGTGGACATGGCGACCCTCGACGAGGCGCGCGACAAGGTCCTGTGGGGACGCGAGAGGAAGTCCGCGGGATACTCGAGGCGCGACCGCGAGATAACCGCGTGGCACGAGTCTGGGCACGCGCTCCTGCAGCTCCTCCTCAGGAACACGGATCCGCTCCACAAGGTGACGATCATCCCGCGCGGACGCGCGCTGGGCGCGACGATGTCCCTCCCGGAGCGCGACATCCTGAACCGCACGAAGGCCCACTTCCTCGACGAGCTCGTCGTCACGTGCGGCGGACGGATCGCGGAGAAGCTCTTCACCGGCGAACTCTCGACGGGGGCGGCGCAGGACATCGCGCAGGCGACCGACATCGCGCGCAAGATGATCTGCACGTACGGAATGAGCGAGAAGTTCGGATTCCAGTCCTTCAGGGAGCCGAGCCAGTTCTCGGCGGGCGAACTTCCGCCGGCGTTCAGCGAGGAGACTTCGCGCGCCATCGACGCGGAGGTCTCGAAGCTCGTGTCGGACGCATACGCGCGCGGCGAGAGGCTGATCGCCGAGAACCGCGACAGGCTCGAGACCCTCGCGAACGCGCTCCTCGACAGGGAGACCATGGACGGCCGCGACGTCGAGGAGCTGCTCGGCATCCGCCACGAAGAGGAGGCCCGCGAGTAAGATGCCGTCCTACGCGTCCATTTCGGCGATACTCCAGATAGCGATACTGTACGTCGCCATCTACGCCATCCTCAGGCGCGCGAGCGGATCGCGATTCGGCCAGATGCTCATGGGGGTCGGCGTGCTCATAGCGATCCTCGCGGTGTTCACGTACTTCCTGGACTTCGACGTCCTTGCGCTGATAATCCAGTACCTCCTCGCATACTTCGCGATCTCCGCCGTGGTCATATTCCAGCCGGAGATCCGCCGCATGCTCTCCTCGTTCGGGACCTTCGGCGCCTTCGACGCGTCGAAGAGCAGGCGGCGCGGCGGCGCGATCGACGCCCGGCACATGACCGACATACTGGTGCAGCTCGCCGAGCGCAAGATAGGCGCGCTCTTCGCGTTCGAGCGCGGAATCTCGCTCCGCGGCTACGAGGAGACCGGCGTGAAGCTCGACGCCGTGATATCGCGCGAACTGATAAGCTCCGTCTTCACCCCGCCCCTTCCCCTGCACGACGGCGGCGCGGTCGTGCGCAGCGGAAGGCTCTCCTCCGCGCACTGCATATTTCCCGTCTCCAACAATCCGGACCTCGCGGAGAGCGGCATGCGCCACCGCGCGGCGGTGGGACTCTCCGAGGAGACGGACGCGCTCGTCGTCACCGTCTCGGAGGAGCGCGGGACGATTTCGATCGCCCACAACGGCAGACTCTTCCGCTACGAAGCCGGCAGCGCCGCCGAACCCGTTCGCAGATGGCTTGGCAAGGCGCTCCTCGGCGACTCGCGCGAGGGCAGGTTCGTGCGCGCCGCGATAGACTCGCTGCACCGGCTGCTGTTCCGCCCCATAGCGATTTCCGCCAGGAAGGAGAAGGCATGAACAAGCGCCGGACAGGAACCGCGAAGGGAATATCGGGGCGCATCGTCAACGCCTTCACGCACAACTTCACGCTCAAGCTCATCTCGCTCACGCTGGCGATCGTCATATACCTGTTCCTGAAGAAGGATGCGCAGAACCAGACGCCGGCGCTGAAGGCCGTGGCCAAGGCGGTCGCGGAAGGCGCCGTCATCGAGACCACCCCGGAGCCGGCCGGCACCAACGACGTGGTGGAGGCATCCGCTCCGGCGGAGACCTCCACCAACACGACCGAAAGCGCCGCCTCCAATCCGACAAAGGCAGTCGAACCGAAGAAAGATGGCAATAACTGACCAAGAGAGGGACGACGAAGTCTCCGAGGCCAAGACCTCCGCCGAGAAGCGATTCCTGGGGTGGCTCCTCTTCCCGGTC
Organism: Kiritimatiellia bacterium; assembly: GCA_017418445.1. Classification (GTDB taxonomy): domain Bacteria; phylum Verrucomicrobiota; class Kiritimatiellia; order RFP12; family UBA1067; genus UBA1067. The sequence continues at coordinate 11,509 of JAFONM010000016.1, read as the reverse complement.
TCCCTGTTTCCCCTCGTGGCGCTGCTGACCGCCGACTGGCGCGCGATGGAGTCGCTGCAGATTCCGGCGAACTCCAGCACCAACTGGCTCGGGCCGATAGGCGACATGTTCGCGCACTACGCGTACTCGCTCTTCGGCATCGCGGCGTGGGTCATCCCCGTCATCTGCATGGTGTACGGAACAAGGATCGTGATGGGCAAGCCGTTCCGGCCAGGCATGAGGGCGCTGTGGACGGGATGCTTCCTGGTCGCCGCCTCGTGCCTGATGAACATCCTCGAGCCGCACGCCCCCGGAATATCCGCGCTGAGGGACAGGTTCAACTACATGAACGAAGGAGGCGTCGTGGGCTTCCTCCTCGCGGGCAAGATACTCAAGCCGCTCGTCTCGGACGTGGGCGCGAGCATCATAGTGCTCCTGCTGATGGCGGTGAGCCTGGTCGCGTCGATAGGCCCCAGGAACATCGCGCGCTTCTTCTCTGCCGTCACGCGCTGGGCGCTATCGCCCGAACCGGAGTTCGATCCGCACGGAGCCGAGCCGGGAACGCCCGAATACGACCAGGCGCAGGCTGAATACGAGCTCGCCCGCGCCGCGCGCGAGGAGGCGAAGCGCCAGGCGGAGGAGGAGAAGGAGCGCATCCGCGCCGAGAAGCTCGCCGCGAAGGAGGCCGCGAAGGCCGCGGCCGCGGAGGAGAGGCGCGAGCGCGAGGAGGCCAGGGCGGCGGCAAGGGCCGCCGCAAAGGCCCGGCCGGCCGAGCCGGCTCCGGCGCCCCGTCCGGTCGCAATGCCCGCGAAGGCCGAGGGGAAGCCGCAGGAGGCCGAGGGGAAGCCGCAGGAGGACAAGGGGCCGTACATACTGCCTTCGACCGAACTGCTGAATCCGCTGAGGAAGTCCCTCGCGGACCACAGCGACGTGGGCGCGACGGGGCAGAAGCTCATAGACACGCTCAAGCTCTTCGGTGTCGACGCGACGCTTTCCGACACCGTGCAGGGTCCGGTCGTCACGAAGTACAAGATTCTGCTCGCCCCGGGGACGCGCTACAGCGCCGTCACGAACCTCACGGACAACATCAAGGGCGCGATGCACGCGACGTCGATACGAATCGAGGCCCCGATACCCGGCGAGGAGGCGGTGGGCATAGAGGTCCCGAACAGAAAGCCGGCCGGCATCTCCTTCCGCGAGATATTCGAATCCGACACATGGAAGAACTCGAAGGCGGAGCTGCCGCTCCTCTTCGGCAAGGACGCCGCCGGGAACGAGCTCGTCGCGGACCTCGCCTCCATGCCGCACATGCTCGTCGCGGGCGCAACGGGCCAGGGCAAGTCGGTCTGCCTCAACTCGCTGATCAACGGACTCCTCATGACGCGGACGCCCGAGCAGCTCAAGCTCATCATGGTCGACCCGAAGTCCGTCGAGTTCACCGCCTATTCGTCGATACCCCACCTTCTCGTCCCGGTCATCACCGACAACCGCAAGGTCGTCTTCTCCCTCCACTGGGCCGTCGCCGAGATGGAAAAACGCCTCAAGATGTTCGCCAGGGCCAGGGTAAGGAACATCTACGACTTCAACCACAGGAAGACGTTCATACAGACGGACATCTTCGGGGAGGACACCGCCGTCTCGAGCGACATGCCGAGGACCGTCCCCTACATCGTCATCATAATCGACGAGGTGGCCGACCTCATGCAGCAGTGCGGCAAGGAGGTCTCGCCCGACATCCAGCGCATCGCGCAGAAGGCGCGCGCCGCGGGAATCCACCTGGTCCTCGCGACGCAGCGTCCGGACGCGAAGATCATCACCGGATCCATCAAGGCGAACATCCCAGGGCGAGTCGCGTTCAAGACGGCCTCGGGCGTCGACTCGCGCACGATCCTCGACGACACGGGCGCGGAGAACCTCATAGGCAAGGGCGACATGCTGTTCAAGGGAAAGAGCGGCAACCTCATCCGCGCGCAGGGCGCGTGGATCTCGGACGAGGAGATCGCGCGCGTCACCCACTTCATCGAGGAGCACTCGAACCTGCAGTTCGACGAGAAGTTCGCGACGAAGCTCGGACGCGTCAAGGAGGCGACGAACGACGATCCGTTCGCCGACAATCCGGACGATCCCGACAACCAGAAGCAGCCCGAGGCCGCGAAGGAGGAGCAGCGCGCCCAGGTCAAGGCGGCGGAGAACGCGGACGACTTCAAGAAGGCGGTCGAGTGCATCATCAACACAAAGCGCGCGTCCACGTCCCACTTCCAGCGCCAGATGGGCTGGGGCTACAACCACGCGGCGAAGATACTGGACATGCTCACCGAGCGCGGCATAGTGAGTCCGCAGCAGGGCATGGGGCCGAGGCAGATCATCCTCGACCAGGACCAGCTTGTCGCCATCATGAACGGCGACACGGACGGCGCCGCGACCGACGCGCAGGGAGGCGGAACTGACGCGGAGACGGCGGCGACGGCCGGCGAATCCGCCGAAACGACTACGGAGGAACAGACATGATCGAATTCGGAGAAACGCTGAGACGGGCACGCGAGGCAAAGGGCCTTTCCGTCGACGAACTCGCCAAGGCGACGCACATGATGACACGCCAGGTCGAGGCCATGGAGAGGGAGGACTTCTCCGGTTTCGCGGCACCGATATACGGACGGGGGTTCGTCAAGCTGTACTGCGAGGCGGTGGGGCTCGACCCGAAGCCGATGATCGCCGAATTCATGGACCTCTTCAACGGCAGGCGTCCGCCCAGGGCAATCGTCGACATGAAGGCCCCGCCGCCGCCGGAACCCGCGCCGGCGCCCGAACCCGAGTCTGAACCCGCGCCGGCGCCGGAACCCGAACCGGCGCCCGAACCCGAGTCTGAACCCGCGCCCGAGCCGAAGCCGGCCGAACCCGATGCGTTCACGCTCGAATCCGAAATCGTGGAGTCCGATGCCGCCGCGAGCGCGCCGCAGACCCCGCCTCAGGCCAATCCGTTCGCGGCAATGGACGAGGAGCCGGGAATCCTCTCGGCGAAGAAGCCCTCCCGCCTCGCGCCGCCGCAGCCCATCGACGGTTTCAGACGCATGCGCATGCCGCGGCTGCACATCCCGCGCCGCGCGTGGCGCCTCATTGCGCTCGCCGCCGGCACGATATTGATACTCTACCTCCTCCTCGCGGGATTCCGCGCACTAGTGGACGCGGCAACGAACGTGGAGAGCGAAACGACGGCGCAGAAGGCCGAAGCCGCACCGGCCGCGGCGGAAAACGAAACTGCCGCGCCCGAGACGAAGACAGCTCCGGCCGCGCCCGAACGCAAACGGAACGTAAAGCCGATCGCACCCCTTTACATAGACCGCTAAAAGTTATATAATGTCCGCGAACCAAAGGGATACATCTTCAACCAGGAAAGTGCCTAAAATGACCAACGATGACGGATTCACGAGTTTCGCGTGCGAGAAGTGCCACACCGAAATCGAAGCGTCGCTCGACATGATCGGAGAGGAAACCGAGTGCCCCGCCTGCGGAGCCAGGATCGTCGTCCCCGGACCGGAAAAGACCGACACGCCGTCCGCCGACGGAGTCGTAAGGCACGGACAGGGCGAAGCGTCCAGGGCCATGGCCCAGGCGCAGAAGAGCCGCACCATCCGGATTGAACTCGGCGACCTGTGAGAAGCGGCCGGCATTCGTTTGCGAGATCGCTTGCGCGGAAGTGCGCGGCGATCTTTCTTTTTGCCGTCGTCCTGATTCTCGCGGCCGGAGACTGGTTCGTCCACCATCCGCGCGAATGGCTCGAGAAAAGGGAACGCGAGTGGCCGCGATGGATCGTCGCGACGCTCGAGTGGACGGGGAATCCGACGGGTGACATCACGGACGCACTGGGGCTTACCGGGACGGACGTCGTCGCGGAGACGACGGACGCCGCCCCCGCGAACTCCGTCCTCTTCGCCGGCGTCCCGATTCGGCGGCACGCGCCCGCTCCGGACGACATAACGGTCCTCGACCGCGGCGAGTTCCTCGTCGGCTGGTCCCCGAAGCTGAGGCACGCGGCATGGTGCGCCTACCACGTCCCCGCCGGGCAGCGATACCGGATCGAGACAAGACCGCCCTTCCGCAAGGACAAGAACGCATCCCGCTCGCCGGTATCCACGGACTACGCGAGAACGGGATACGACCGCGGACACATGGTCCCGAACTTCGCGATGGCCTCCAGGTTCGGGACGAACATGCAGGCGAGGACCTTCCTCCTCTCCAACGTAGCCCCGCAGTCCCCCGCCCTCAACCGGGGAGTGTGGCGTGACGTCGAGCACAGGATCTCCGAGAGCTGGACCGCACGCTACGGTGAAATCTGGGTAATAGTGGGGGCTCTGGACGATTCGCACGAAACGCTCTCAGGGTCCGACATCTCCGTGCCATCCCGGCTCTGGCAGGTCGTCGTCGCGCAGAAGGACCGCGAGGTCCGCGCCCTCGCGGTCCTCGTCGAGCAGCAGGTCCCCTGGCGCGCGTGGCCCACACGATACATAGTCTCGATAGACGAGCTCGAGGCCCTCACCGGATTCGACTTCCTCGCCGGACTCCCGGACGGAATGGAGACGGCGCTCGAGTCCCGTCGTCCGACGCGCCTGTGGCCCGTGAACTTCCTCGACGCCTTCCGCCAGATCGCGAACAGGTCCGCCCGCTAGCCGGACCCTTTACCTGCGCTCTATCGCGGCGCCGAGCCTCCTGAGGCTCTCATCGACCGACTCGTAGCCCCTGTCTATCACCTCGGCGTTGAGTATCGTCGAGGCCCCCTTCGCGGCGAGCGCCGCGATGACGAGCGCGATGCCGGCGCGGATGTCCGGAGACGAAAACCTGCCGCCGTAGAGCTGGGAAGGTCCGGTAACGACGACGCGGTGCGGATCGCACTGGACTATCTTCGCGCCCATCTGCCTGAGGTTGTCGACGAAGTAGAGCCGCGACTCGAACATCTTCTCGAAGAAGAGGCACGTCCCGCGCGTCTGCGTCGCGAGCACGATGAGGACGGAGATGAGGTCTGACGGAAAAGCCGGCCACGTGCCGTCCGCGACGGACGGAATCGCATCGCCGAGGTCGTAGCGCATCCTGAGCCGCTTCCTCGGGACGTACTTCAGAGTCCGCTCCGCGGCGGAAATCGTCCACGTCACGCCGAACCTGCGGAAGGCACCCTCGAGGACGGCGAAAGGCTCCGGATCGATTCCGGTGAGCGTGAGCTCCCCTCCCGTCACCGCCGCCGCGGCGATGTAGCTCCCCGCCTCGATGTAGTCGCATCCGACGCGCGCCCTGCATCCGTGCAGGGCCTCGACGCCCTCGACGCGGATGAGGTTCGTGCCGGCGCCCTCGATCTTCGCGCCCATCGCGTTGAGCATCGTCGCGAGGTCCGCTATGTGCGGCTCCGACGCCGCGTTGTATATCTCGGTCCTCCCCTTCGCGAGGACCGCCGCCATGAGTATGTTCTCGGTCGCGGTGACGCTCGCCTCGTCGAGAAGCATCTTCGCACCCTTCAGCTCGCCGCGGAATCTGAGCGCCTTGCGTCCCGCGACGGTCTTGGCGCCAAGCGCCCTGAAGCCCGCGAAGTGCGTGTCGAGCCTGCGGTGTCCGATGGCGTCCCCGCCAGGCGGCGGAAGCGAGGCGCGGCCGACTCGCGCGAGGAGCGGACCCGCGAAGAGGACGCTCGTGCGGATCCTGGCGGCGAGCTCCGCGGGGATCCGGGCAGTCCCTATCTTCGGAGTCTCGATGGCGACGGTTCCCGCCGCGACGTCGCGCGCAACCTTTGCGCCGAACGTCTTCGCGGCGTCGAGCATCGCGGAGACGTCCGTGATGTCGGGGACGTTGGAGATCGTCACCTTCTCGGACGTGAGGAGCGCGGCCGCGATCATCGGCAGCGCGGCGTTCTTGTTGCCGGAGACTGCGTGAGTCCCGGAGACGGTCCTCCCTCCCTGTATCGAGTAAAAGCTCATTTAGGCTCCGTCGAAAGCTCCATCCTGCGCGCCTCGCGGACGAGCCCCTGCGAATAGGGATGCTTCGGGGCGGCGAAGAACGCGGCTGCGTTCTCCGCGGTCTCGATGACACGGCCGTCCTTCATCACGGCGAGCTTCGTCGCCATCTGCGAGACGACCCCGAGGTCGTGGGTGATGAGGAGGACCGCCGAGTTCGCCCTGTGGAGTTCGCGCATGAGCCGGAGTACCTGCGCCTGGATCGTCACGTCCAGCGCGGTCGTCGGCTCGTCGGCGATCACGAGGTCGGGGCCGAGCATGAGTCCCATCGCGATCATCACGCGCTGCTGCATTCCGCCCGAAAGCTCGTGCGGATACGCCCGCGCCCTGACTACGGGGTCGGGGATGCCGACCTTGCCGAGCCACTCCAGGACAAGGTCGCGCGCCGCGCGCTTCGGCATGTCTTCGTGGAGCATGACGGTCTCCATGAGCTGATCGCCTATCCTGTGAAGCGGGGAGAGGGATCCCATCGGATCCTGGAAGATGACGCCGATGCGCCTGCCGCGGATCTGCCTGAGCCTTTCGAGCGGCATCGAGAGGACGTCTTCCCCGTCGAAGAGGATGCGTCCCTTGGGGTAGAACGCGGGAGGCGACGGAAGCAGGCGCGCGACGCTCATCGAGACGGTGCTCTTTCCGCTGCCGGACTCGCCGACGATGCCCAGCACCTGTCCGCGGTCCAGCGAAAGCGTCACATCGACGGCGGCGGGATTCACCTCGCCCTCGTCATTGCGGTAGGAAACCGAAAGATCGTCAATCTCGAGAAGCATGCGTTGCCGGATATTTTACTATATTCGGCCGAGAGTCGCAAGAATGACGGCCGAGATGCGGCACGGCAGGCCGCACCGACCCGCGAACGGCGTGAAACTGCGGGGGGTCAGTCCTTGAGGAATATCTCTATGACAGGGACCTCGACTCCAACCGGAGGCGTGTTCGGGACCCGGAGGATCGCGGTGTTCGCCGGCACCTGCGCCTTCTCCATCTGCCAGGGCTCGAACGAGAACAGGATTTCCGAATGGTCGTTGAGGAAGCGCGCGTACTCGATCTTGTCGGCCATGTCCTCGAAATACACGGCCGAATACGGCCAGGACAGGAGGTGGACGTAGAGACGGTTCTTCTCCTTGTTGTACGTGAGCGCGCAGCCATGGGGAGTCTTGACGCCCTTCGGCGCGGGGCCGCATCCGTAGATCGAGTCGGAATGGCGGCTCATCCACCTGCCGATCGCCTCGAGGCGCTCCATCGCGCGCGAATCGAACTCGCCGCGCGCGGTGGGTCCGACGTTGAGGAGCAGGTTGCCGTTCTTCGATACGCAGTCGATGAGCGTGCGGATGAGTTCGCCCGACGTGCGCCAGGTCTGCTCGTCGCGGTGATAGCCCCAGGATCCGCTGAAGGTCTGGCAGGCCTCCCACGGTATCGGCTCGCCCTTCTCGTCGACGAGCATCTGTCCGGGCTGGAACTGCTCGGGGGTCTTGATGTCCGCGGCCTCGGGGAGGTCCATGCGGTCGTCGATGATGATGTTCGGATTGATTCCCTTGACGAGTTCCCAGAGCTTCTCGCTCTCCCAGGCCTCGCGGCCCTTGCCCTTCGTGAAGTCCAGGCGGTCCGCCTCGTTCTTGGCGGGGAAGGAGAAGTCGAACCACATCACGTCCACTGGACCGTATCCCGAGAGGAGCTCCTTCACCTGGTTCCTCACGTACTGGTCGTAGACCTTCTGGTCGCGGCCGACGTTCATCCTGGCGCGCTCCTCCTCGGGGCGGCGGTGGTACGGACCGTTGCAGCCGTCGATGATGTACATCGGATGGTGCCAGTCGATAAGCGAATAGTAGAATCCCACGCGTATTCCGTGGCGGTGGCACGCGTCGACGAACGGCCTCAGCAGGTCGCGCTTCGCCATGGTGTTCGTCGCCTTGTAGTCAGTGTACTTCGAATCCCAGAGGCAGAATCCCTCGTGGTGCTTCGTGGTCAGGACGATGTACTTCATGCCCGCGGCGGCCGCGGCCGAGACCCACTTCTCGGGATCGTAGAGGTCCGGGTCGAAGTGCCTGAAGTACTTGCGCTCGTACTCCTCGACGGGGATGCCGGCGGAACCCATGAGCCATTCGTGGCGTGCGCCCTCCGCGTAGAGACCCCAGTGGATGAACATTCCGAACCTCGCGTCCGTGAACCACTTCATCCGCTCCGCGCGCGGCGGAACCTTGATTCCCTCCGCTCCACATGTAAACGTCGTCGCGACCGCGACGGCCACCATCGTCAGAACTCCTGCCAGCTTCATTTTCCCTCCGTTTTGTCGTTTGCCACGAGACGGCGATCCCGTCCATCGTTGCCTTTATTCTACCAAAAACTTCCCGTCCCGCGCAAGGCAGGCCGCGCGGCAAGTGCGTGAGTTGCAGGCGGTTGGTGGTTGGTTGGCAAAAACGAACCCCGGGGACGGGGTTTTTCAATGGTTGCCTCGCAGGGACTCGAACCCCAACAAGCAGAATCAGAATCTGCGGTGCTACCATTACACCACGAGGCAATCTCGCTGACCTTTTCAGGATTGGCGGGGTCGACGGGGCTCGAACCCGCAACCCCCGGATCGACAGTCCAGTGCGCTAACCAATTGCGCCACAACCCCGTTGCTCCGAAAAGTGGAAATAGTATATCATATTCGGTGGTCGGGGCGCAAGGGGGGTCTTCAAAGAATTTTTTCGGCGAATTCCTTCACGCCGGCATGATGCCAGGCGTCGAGCGAGACGGCGAAGTCCCTGCCGGAGAACCTGAGGATGCGCTTGCGCTCCCACAGCGCCTTGTCGACGGACTCGATTTCTCCGTAGACATGCCGCCTGCCGCGCCAGGAGAATCCCCCGTCGTCCCACTCGAAGGGCGACGGCGCGACGGCGGCGAGATGGACGCCCACGCCCGCGGCGACGAGGAGGATGGCGACGGCGAAGATGCGCTGGATGCGGACCTTGTTCGCCTTGAATCCCTCGACGTCAGTTCCTTCGGGCGGCTGGGACTGCTCGATCCTGGCGTACAGCGCGCGGGCGTCGGCGCGAGGGTACTCGACGAACCCGTCGTACGCGAACCACAGGCCGAAGCCCGCGAACACGGCGAGCGCGAAAAGATGCCTGGAGAGGAACTCCCTGTTGAGTCTCAGTTTCATGACGGCTACTTGCTTCCGAGAGCCTTGAGGAGAACTTCCTCCATGACGGCGTAGCCGGTCTGGTTAGGATGCACTCCGTCGTCGGAGTTCGCCCCCATCCCGCCCTTGTCGTCCACGAGGCGCGAATAGTAGTCGATCCATTCGATCTTCTCCTCGTCGGCGTACTGCTTCAGGAGCCTGTTGAAGTTCCTGATGCGGTCGGCGGCGTCGACGATGCTCGTCTTCCATCCAAAGCGCGAGCTAGGCAGCACCGAACAGAGGTAGACCTTGATGCCGTGGAGCTTCGCGAGCTCGCACATGGACTTGACGTTGGCGAGGGCGTCCTCGGGCCTGATGGCGCCCATGTTCTCCGCCATGTCATTCGTGCCCGCGAGAATCGCCACGCGCGCCGGCCTGAGGCCGATCACGTCCGACCGAAACCGGCAAAGCATCTGGACAGAGGTCTGCCCGCCGATGCCCCTGCCGACGAGCTCCGGATGGGACTTGAAGAACTCGGCGCGCTGGCCCGGCCAGCCGTCCGTGATCGAGTCCCCGAAGAGGACGGTCTTTCCAGGAGACGTCGCGGCGTTGTCCGCGCGATAGCGGTCATTGCCGGCGAAGTCCGCAGTGGCGGCGAGCGCCGCGCATCCAATGGCGATCATCATCAGTTCCTTCATTGCAGTTCCCTTCCGTTTAGAGTTCGTCGACGGTCTCGTCGCGCTGGTAGATCGGGAGCTGGCGGTAGGGAACCGTCATCGCGAGGATCATCATAGCGGTGGAGTAGACGGGGGAGTCCTCTCCGCCGCGTCCGCGCCAGGAGCCGTCCGCGCGCTGCTTCGGGATCCACGTGCGGTACATCCAGTCCGAGAACTCCGTCCAGCCGGGTCCGCCGATCTGGAAGAGTCCCTGCGAGGCGTAGTACATCCCGTAGTAGGCGTAGTCCTGCCTCTCCATCTCGGTCTTGTAGACGCTCATCAGGTAGCGCGCGGCGGACAGGGAGTCCGGGTCGTTGTGCTTGCCGCAGAGCTCGAGGCAGAGGATTCCGGCGCCGGAGAGCGTCACGGCGTAGTGCTCGCCGTCCTGGTAGCCGAAGCTGCCCTGCTTGGCGGAGTGGTGCTTGTGCATGTACTCGACGGCGCGGGCGATGGCCGTCGGAGAGAAGCGCGCGCCGTTGAGGCGGGCGGACCTCAGGGCCATCAGGTTCCATCCGGAGCAGGAAGTGTCGGAGTCGCGGGAGTTCGGCGTGTAGCGCCAGCCGCCGGCCTGATGCTGGTCCTTCTTGATTGACTGCGCGTCGAGGATGAGCTTCGTCGCGAGAGGAAGGAGCCTGTCTATCTTCGCCTGGCGCTCTGCATCGACCATTCCGGAGCATTCCGCGAGGAGGAGCGTCGAAATCGCGTGGGCGTACATCTTGCCGTCGGCCTCCTTGCCCATGTAGCCGTTTGGCTCGTGGTGGGAGAAGATGTAGTCGAGCGAGCGGTTGATGACCTTGCCGAACTTCGCGTCGCCGGGCGTGTAGCCCTTCGAGAGGAAGGACATCGCGGCGAGCGCCGGAAGCGCCGTCGTCGTGCCGTATCGTCCGTCGAACGACCCGTCGTCCTTCTGGACGCTCAGGATGTACTCGAGACCGCGATCAATGGCCTGGTCGATCTCGTCCGAAACAGGCGCCGCGAAGAGCGTCGACGCCGCGAAGACAGCAGCAACTGCGATTATCGTCCTTGATTTCATTTCTGGGCCTCCTTTGCAAGTTGATCGAAGTATTCCTTCACAAGTCCGCGGTATTCGGCCGGCACGTTCCTGAGCGCCTTCTCGATGGCGTCCGCGGAAGTGTCCGAATGGGATTTGAACCAGTCGATGAGCTCGTTCGGATTGAAGCCGGCGAGAGGATCCTGCTCGCCTCCAGTGAGTCCGTGTCCCTCGTGGAACGGAGAACTGGACTTGCTCTTGTTGTTGGGATTCTCCGGGCCCTGCTGCTGGCTGCTCTGCTGCTGGCTGCTCTGCTGGTCCATCGCCTGCTGCATCTGCTGCTGCTGTTCCTTGGTGAGCCCCATCTGCTCCATCGCCTGCTGCGTCGCGTTCTTCATCGCCTGGGCGGCCTGCTGGGCCTGCTGGGCGGCATTCTGCATCTGCTGCTGACCGGGCTGCTGCTGGCCTTGCTGCTGTTGCTGCTGGCCCTGCTGCTGTTGCTGACCCTGCTGTTGCTGCTGCTGGCCTTGCTGCTGTTGCTGCTGGCCCTGCTGTTGCTGCTGGCCCTGCTGCTGGCCCTGCTGCTGTTGCTGCTGGCCCTGCTGTTGCTGCTGCTGGCCTTGCTGCTGCTGGCCCTGCTGCTGTTGCTGTTGGCCCTGCTGCTGTTGCTGTTGGCCCTGCTGCTGTTGCTGCTGGCCCTGCTGCTGCTGGGCGTTGGGATCGATCTTGCCGT
>JAFONM010000015.1 GCA_017418445.1 Kiritimatiellia bacterium | reverse complement strand
GTTCCCCTGAAGACGGTGGAAGTCCGACCAGAAGGACGGATACGACTTGCGGACGCATCCGGGCGAATGGATTATCGTCGGCGCGTCCGCGGCGGTTGCAAGAATCGCCGCGGCCATCGCGATACGGTGGTCGTTCCTGGCGTCGATGTCGTTCGGGGACGCGAAGACGTCCTCCATCGCGGCGAGCCTGTCGGACTCCTTCAGGCGGAGACGCTCGGTCCCCGTGAACTTCGCGCCCGTACCTAGCGAATGCGCGACGACCGCGAGCGCCGGATAGTTGTCGGGGCAGCCCGAGACATCTATCGTCCCGCCGGACTTTATCTGCCCGATGAGCTCGGCGACGACACGATCCGGCTGGCTCGACTTCTCGGAAAGTCCTTCGATCTCGACATGCGACCCGAGCGCGTTCGCCGCATACCAGAACGCGGCTCCGCTCCAGTCCCGCTCGGGAGAGAGGGATCCGGCGGCAGTGAAGCGCTGTCCGCCCGGAATCGCGAATCCAGTCTCAGTCTCGTCGACCACGATGCCGAAGCCGCGCACCACGTCGAGCGTCATGTCCACGTATCCGCGCGACTGGAGCGGAGTCGTGAAGCGAATCATGGAATCTCCGTCAAGAGTCGGAAGCGCGAAGAGAAGTCCCGTGACGAACTGCGAGGAGACGTCTCCGCGAAGTTCGTGGACGCCGGACTTCAGGCCGTCGTACTCTATCATCGGGCGATCCGCCAGCCTGCCGCGGCGGACGAAGTCGGCCTTCACGCCCAGGGATGCGGCAACGGGCGCAAGGAACCTAAGCGTCGAACCGGACTCACCGCAGTCCAGCGTCGCCTCTCCGCCGCGGTTTGCGGACTCCAGCGCCTCGAGGCAGCGGAGCGTCGCCTCGATGTCCGCGCCCGGGTTCTCGGGAACGTCGAAATCCTCGACTCGCTTCCCGCTCAGGAACCACGCGATGAGGAGTCGGTGGAGATGAGACTTCGAGACAGGCGGCGTCACCCTGCCGCGGAGAAGTCCGGGCATGAGGATTTCGTCCCCCTGGGCGACATGGTGCTTGAAAGACGCATAGTGCGGACGGCGCTCCGCGAGCCTGTTGCCGAGCGGACGAGTCCCCTTCGCCGCCTCGATCCTGCGCGCGATTTCCTCTTCGTCCGCATCGATCACCGCGACGAAACCGTTTTCCTCCGCGAACTCGCGATTCCCGTCCCGAAGAAGAGTCCCGCCGCCAAGCGCGACGATCGGAGCGTCGACGGACATGAGTGCCGCGCTTTCCATGTCGCGGAACGCCTTCTCTCCGTCGGTCGCGAAGATGTCGGGAATCGAGCGGCCGGCGCGACGGACGATCTCCGCGTCCAGGTCGACGGCGGCAAGTCCCGTCTCGACGGCGATCTTGTTCGCCCACCAGGATTTTCCGCTTGCCGGCGGACCGTATAGGTAAAGCGTCCTCAAAGTTTCACGATCCTGACATCGCCCCAGCCGCACGGCAGCGCGAAGACGATCTTGCCGCTCTCGTTCTTCTTGTCGTGCTTCATGAGCGGTTTGAGGGATTCGAAGTCCATGCCCTTCGGATACCTGGTCGGGAGACCTGCGGCCGCGAATCGCCTGGCCAGCTCGTCCGCCAGGCCTGCGGGGGCGAGTCCCGTCCTTTCCGCGAGGCGCGCCTCCTCTACGGTGCCGATGGCCACTGCCTCGCCGTGGGATATCCTGTAGTTGCTCTTCTTCTCGACGGCGTGGGCGATGGTGTGCCCGAGATTGAGCTTCGCGCGCTCGCCGGTCCGCTCGTACGGATCCTTGGCGACGATGTCGCACTTGACCCGCCTGTTGGCAAGAAGCTCGTCCATCGAAGGAATCCCGGAAGGATCGGACTCGTGCGGGAGGGCGCCTATCACTTCGTGCTTGATCATCTCGGCTCGTCCGCATGCGAGTTCCTTTGCGGGAAGCGTGCGGAGAAACCTTCTGCAGAGGTATATCGTCCTGGGGGAATGGAAAGCGCCCGCGAGGTTCTTTCCCTCGGGAAGATCGAACCCTGTCTTGCCGCCGAACGAAGCGTCCACCATCGAAAGAAGCGTGGTGGGCACGGAATACCATTCTATTCCGCGCATCCACGTGGCGGCGGCGAAACCGACGAGATCGTTCGTCACGCCGCCGCCGATCGCCGTGACGCGGTCCTTCCGCGTCAGCCCCGCCTTCGCGAAGGCCTTCCAGATTTTCATCACGGTCTGGATTGACTTGTGCTTCTCGCCGGAAGGAATGACGAGGATCGCCTTCCTTGCCAGCGAAGGATACAGCTTCGCGACATTGCCGTCGATGACGATGTGCGGAAGCTTTGCAAGGCACGAAGTTCCGTCGACGACTGCCGTCGAGCCGGAGAAACCGCAGGCGCACGAACAGAGGACGGAATCAAGAACGGCGAATCCAGCCATGGCCTCGACGACGGGAATCGCCCTGAGCGCGATGCACGGATCGTGACGTCCGCGGATCTGCAGCGTGACAGGCTTCATCGTCCTGAGGTCTACGCTCTGCTGCGGCTTGTAGATGGACGGGGTCGGCTTGAAGGCGACGCGGAAGACGAGCGGCATTCCGCTTGAGAATCCGCCGAGGACTCCGCCATGGCGGTTGGTCTTGGTGACGACACGTCCTTTCTCCACGGCAAAGGCGTCGTTGTTCTCGCTGCCCTTCAGGTCGGCGGCATGGAATCCCTCGCCGAACTCGATGCCCTTCACTCCGGGGATGCCGAAGATGGCCTGGGAGACGGCGCCGTCGAGTCCGTCGAACATCGGTCCGCCGACGCCTGCAGGGAGTCCCTCGACCGTGCACTCGACGACTCCGCCGACGGAGTCCCCTTCCGCACGCGCGGCGGATATCACGCGCTTCGCCTTGGACGGAGGCTGTCCGCCGCAGCGTACGAGCCTGGCGGACACCTTGATGCCCTGCTTGGCGAGAAGCTGCAGGCAGATTCCGCCGGCAATGCACATGGGCGCCGTCATGCGTCCGGAGTGCGCTCCGCCGCCCGGCGGGATTCGTCCGGAGATGAAATAGCAGGGGAAGTCCGCATGTCCGGGACGCGGCACCGTCTTCTCGTAGTCCCCGCTCCGCGTATCGACGTTGCGGATCATGGCCTCGACGAGTCCGTCCTCCTCGCGGACGAATTCGACCTTGTCAGGTTCGCGGCGCGCGGTGGAGTACTTGTCCTTGCCGGGTGCGCGGCGGTCGACGAAAGCCTGGAGCTCCTTCTTGTCGAAGGTGAATCCGGCGGGCAGTCCCTCAAGGCGCATGCCGATTTGCGGGGCATGCGATTCGCCGAAGATTGCAAGTTTAAGACGGCGTCCCAGGATCATTTCAGCCCCTTTCCGAATGTGGCCTTGGCCTCCACGCTCTCTTCGAGGGCGCGGTGCATGCGCACGCGATCGTTCTGCTCGAGCGCATCGCGGAAATCCTCCATCCTTTCCACATAGCGCCCGAGGACGGGCAGCAGCGACTCGCGATTGGCGAAGAAGAGTTCAGTCCACGTGTCCGGATCAGGCGCGCCGACGCGCGCCATGTCGCGGAAGCTCCCCGCGGAGTATCCGACATGGTCCCTGACGAGAGGCTCGCGGACATAGGCGGATGAAATCAGATGGCAGAGCTGGCTCGTGAAGGCGATCATTCCGTCGTGATGGTCGGGATCGGTCCGCACGACCATCGAGAATCCGAGCGACCTGAAGAACGGCTCGAGTCCGGAGAGAACGCTCTCGGGCGTCTCGGGGAACGGCGTGATTATCATCGAAGCGCCGTCGAAAAGATTCTCGCAGGAATTCTCGTAGCCGGGCTTCTCCCTGCCGGCCATCGGATGTCCCGGGACGAAGAACCACCTGCGCGTGCCCACGAACTTACGCATGTGGTCGTATATCGGACGCTTTACGCCGGCGATGTCCACGACGACCGCGCCGTCCCTCAGGGACCCCTTCGCGTCTATCGCGTCAGCAAGCGCGCATATCGCCGCCGGGGGAGCCGCCAGAAAGACGATGTCGAAGGATGAGAGGTCGGGCGTCGGACCGCGTCCGCGGAAGACGACCGCCTCGTGTCCCGCCCGCCTGGCGGACTTCTCTATCGAGCCTCCTATGAGGCCGCGTCCGATTACTGCGACTTTTGTCATGCGAGTCCCTGCTGCCGCAGAAGCGCGGCGGATGTCGGTTTGCGTCCGCGGAAGCGGACGAAAACGTCGTAGGCGGATTCGCTTCCGCCCAGCGCGAGGATTGTGTCGCGGTAGGAGCGGCCGACCTTCTTCACGGCCTCGTCGTCGCCGAGGCCCGCCTCCTCGAACGCGCCGTAGCAGTCCGCGCTCATCACCTCGCTCCACTTGTAGCCGTAGTATCCCGCGGCATAGCCGCCCGCGAAGATGTGCCCGAAGGTGTTGAGGAATCCGTCGCCGGGTATGATGGGCGTCCCGAAATGCCCGAAGATGGAGTTCTTCAGGTCGTTCGGAGAATCGACCCTGTCCGCAACGTGCAGCTCCATGTCCGTCTTGCCGAACGAAAGCTGGCGACGGCACGCCGCCGCGGCGCGAAAGTTCTTAGCCGCGCGGACCTTCGCCTTGAGGTCGGCGGGGACCTCTATTCCCGTCCTGTCGTCCAGGCACCAGTTCTCCATGAACTGCGAGGCGACTTCCACGGCGTCCCACTCGACGAGGTTGATTCCCGCGGCGTCCTCCTCGCCGATCTTCGTGAGCATGCACTGCAGGGAGTGTCCGAACTCGTGGAAGAGGGTCTCGACCTCGCGATATGGAAGATACGACTTGCCGTTCTCGTCCGGGGCCTTGCAGTTGAGCACGAGGACGGCGAGCGGCGTGGTGCCGAGGCGGTCGTTGCGATTCCTGAATTCGTTCATCCACGCGCCGCCCTGCTTAAGTCCGAGCCGCACGTACGGGTCGACGTAGAAGTGCGCGACGACCCTGCCGTTCTCGCGGACGGCGAAGAAACGGACGTCGGGATGCCAGACCTGGGGCTTCGCGTCGCCGACGATCTCCTCGACCTCGATTCCGAAGAGGAATCCGCTGATCCTGAAGAGCCCGGCGAGGACGTCAGAAAGCTCGCAATGCCTCTTGAGCTCCTCCTCGGAGTACGCGTATTTCTTCTCGCGAAGCTTCTCGGCGAAGAACGAGACGTCCCACGGCTCGAGCTTGTCCACGGTGGGTTTCGCGAGTTCGGCGAGCTCCTCGTTCTCCTCCGTGAACCTGTCCGCAGTCGCGACGTCGAGTTCGTCCGTCATCGCCTCTACTGCGGCGACGGACGGCGCGCACTTGGTGGCGAGGGAGAGATCGGCGTAGTTGTCGAAGCCGAGGATGTGCGCGAGCTCCCTGCGAAGGACGAGTATCTCGTCGATGCGCTTCGCGTTCTCGGGGGCGCGGGTAGTCCTCGCACGCAGAAGACGCTCGCGGACGTCGCGGTCGGCGCAGTGCTTCATCGTCTCAATGTAGTTCGCGTCGTCGATCGTGTAGGTCTTGCCGTCCTTCTCGTACCTGTAGGCCTTGGTCGCGTCGATCACGGAGTTCGAGAAATCGGTGGCGAGGCACGAGAGCCGCGCCTGGATCGCGTTGAAGCGCTCCCTGGCCGCGCCGTCGAGCGCGACGCCGGCGAGTTCCGCGGACTGGACCATCTTCTCGAGGATGCGCCTGCGGACGCCGTCCGCGCAATCCTTCGAGTTCCCTTCGAGGAGCGCCTTGGCGGCGTCATAGATCGGCCTGGACTGCTCGACCCTGAGTCCGAAGAGGACGATTCGCTCCTGGAAGTCGTTCTCGACCTTGCGCCAGGCGTCGGAGTTCATCACGGCGGTCATGTGGGAGACCCCGCCCCAGACTCGCATCAAGTCGCGCGTCGCGTCGTCGAGACGCCATACGAGGTCCTCGAAGCCGGCCGGACCGGACGACTCTATCGCGGCGACCGTCGTTTCAGAGGACGCAAGAAGCCGCTCGAGTTCGCAGGCCGCGAACTCGGGCGTGAACTCGGACCACTTCGGAAAGTTCTCCATGTCAGATTCCCTTGCGGTCGCAGAGCGCGGAGACGAGAAGAGCCTTTATCGTGTGCATGCGGTTCTCGGACTCGTCGAAGACCTTGGAATACTTCGATTCGAAGACCTCGTCCGTCACCTCCAGCGCTCCGCAGTCCTTCGTGACCTCGGTCTTGTTGTCGTGGAACGCGGGGAGGCAGTGGAGGAACATCAGCCTGCCGTCGATGTTGCCGGTCGCGCGCATGAGGTCCATGTTGATCTGATACGGCCGCAGGAGCCTGATCCTCGCGGCGGTCTTGTCCTCTTCTCCCATGGAGACCCAGACGTCCGTGTAGAGGACGTTCGCGCCCTTCACGCCCTTAACGGGATCGTCGAAGACGCGGATGTCGACGCCGTTCCGCTTCGCGACCTCCTCGGCCTCGGCGAGGACCTTCTCGTCCGGCCAGAGTTCCCTGGGCGTGCAGCACACGTAGCGGACGCCGCACTTGGCGCATCCCATCATGAGGGAGTTCGCGACGTTGTTGCGTCCGTCGCCGACATAGGCGATAGTGACGTCCCCGAGGGAGCCGAAAGTCTCGCGCACCGTGAGGAGGTCCGCGAAGATCTGCGTAGGATGGTAGTCGTCGGTGAGCCCGTTCCACACCGGGACGCCCGAGTATTTCGCGAGGTCCTCGCAGTCCTGCTGGCGGAATCCGCGGAAGAGGATGCCGTCGTATATCCTGCCGAGCACGCGGGCGGTGTCCTTGACGGACTCCTTCTTGCCGAAGTGGATGTCGGGGCGAGTCAGGTATTCGCCGTTGCCGCCCTCGTCGCGGATTGCGACAAGCGTGGAGTTGCGCGTCCTCGTGGAGCTCTTCTCGAAGATCAGGGCGACGTTCTTGCGGTGAAGGAGGTTCCCGCGGACTCCCGCGGCGCGGCGCGCCTTGAGCTGCGCGGCGAGATCGATGAGGTTCAGCATTTCCTCGTCTGTGAATGAAGCAAGACGCATCATCGAGCGTCCCTTCAACGAATCCATCCAGGTCAGCATTTTTGTTCTCCTTAAAACTCTTTCATCCCGGGCTTCGGGACGGTCACAGGCTCGCGAGGAGTCCGCCCGAAAGGACGACGTGCTTCTCGCGGTCGGAGAGCGTCGTCTTCAATGCGACGTCGCCCTTCGCGGTCTTCACGACGAGCCTTCCGTCGCCCTCGACGGCGGCGCGGATTCCCCTGAACTCGAGCGTGTCGCCCTGGGCGATCTTTTCGCAGTCCGCGGGATTCTCGAAAGTGAACGGGACGATTCCGAAGTTGATGAGGTTCGCGCGATGGATGCGCTCGATCGACTTCGCGACGACGGCCTTCACGCCGAGATACATCGGGCAGAGGGCCGCGTGTTCGCGCGAGCTTCCCTGTCCGTAGCTCTCTCCGGCCACGATCGCGTTGGCGAGCCCCTTCTCCACGTTGGCGAGGCAGCGGTCGTGGAAGGTCGGATCGCACGGCTCGAAGACGTACTTCGCGTATTCGGGAATGTTCGAGCGGTACTTGAGACGCGCGCCGGCGGGCATGATGTGGTCCGTCGTGATCTTGTCGCCGACCTTGATCGCGCAGACCGCGCGGACATCGGCGTCGAGCGGCCTGCCCTTCGGGACTGTCGCGATGTTCGGGCCTCTCACGATCTTCGCACCTCTGACGCCCCTGCCCTTCGTGCTGCGATAGAGGAACATCGCGTCGTCGACGGGGAACTTCTTCGGCGCGGGGACGGCGGCGACGGGCCTTTCCGTCGGGAGCTCCACCTTGCCGGTGAGCGCGCTTGCGGCGGCCGTCTCCGGGGAGACGAGATAGACCTGGGCGGACTTCGTTCCGCTCCTTCCCTCGAAATTCCTGTTGTTCGTCCTCAGCGACACGGCCCCGGTGCGCGGCGACATGTGCGCGCCGATGCAGAATCCGCACGCGTTCTCGAGGATGCGGCATCCCGCGGACTCGAGTATCGCGAGAGATCCGTCCTTCGCGAGCATGTTCACGACCTGGCGCGATCCGCACGCGATGCCGACCTCGACGTCGTCCGCGACGTGCCTGCCCTTGAAGTACAGGGCGACGGTCCTGATGTCGCGATAGGACGAGTTCGTGCAGGAGCCGATCATGATCTGGTTGACCTTGAGCCCCTTCCTGGACCTGACCGTGACGACGTTGCCCGGCGAATGCGGAGCCGCCATCATCGGGACGACTTTCGCGAGGTCGACCTCGAACGTATCGTCGTACCTGGCGTCGCGATCGGGAAGTATCTCCACGAAGTCCCCTGCGCGTCCCTGGGCGGCGAGGAACCGGCGCGTCACCGCGTCGGACGGGAACACGCTCGTCGTGACGCCGAGCTCGGCGCCCATGTTCGCGATGGTCGCGCGCGACGGGACGTCGAGCGTCTTCACGCCCGGCCCGGTATATTCGAATATCCAGCCGACGTTGCCCTTCGTCCCGTATTTCCCGAGGACTGTGAGGATTACGTCCTTCGCGCTGACGCCCCTGCGGAGCCTGTTCCTGAGGACGATCGCACGGACCTTGGGGGTCGGGATGTGGAACGGTCCGCCGGCCATCGCGACGGCGATGTCGATTCCGCCGGCGCCGATCGCGATCTGCCCGATTCCGCCGCCCGTAGGCGTGTGGGAATCGGATCCGAGGAGCGTCGTCCCCGGCTTGCCGTAGCGCTCGAGATGGAGCTGGTGGCAGATGCCGTTGCCGCACTTCGAGTAGACGATGCCGTACTTCCTGGCGATGGACTGGAGGAAGTCGTGGTCGTCAGCGTTCTCGTATCCGATCTGGACGGTGTTGTGGTCCACGTAGGACACGGAGACGTCCGTCTTGACGCGAGGAACCCCCATCGACTCGAACTGCAGGTACGCCATCGTTCCGGTGGCGTCCTGGGTGAGCGTCTGGTCGATGTGGATTCCGAGCTCGGGATCCTTCGCGGGATCCCCCTCGACGACGTGACGGGACAATATCTTCCAGGCGACGTTCATCGCAACTCCCTCCGCAGAAATGTTAGACGAGGCCCCTCTTGACGAGCTGTTCGGCGATCTCGACGGCGTTCAGCGCGGCGCCGCGGAGAAGCTGGTCGCCGGAGACGAACATGTCTATGCCCTTCTTGTCGTCGCGGGAGATGTCCTGGCGGATCCTTCCGGCGAGGACGTCGTACTTCGCGGTGGCGTCGAGCGGCATCGGGTAGGCGCCGTTCAGCGGATCGTCGACGACCCTCACGCCCTCGCTCTTCGAGAGGATCTCGCGCACCTCTTCGGGCGTGATTTCGTTCTCGAACTCGAGGTTGAGGGACTCGGAGTGCGCGCGCGCGACCGGGATGCGGACGGACGTGCAGGAGAGCCTGAGGTCTGGGAGGTGCAGCATCTTGCGCGCCTCGTTCCTCATCTTGAGCTCCTCGAGCGTGTACCAGTTCGTCTCGTCGAACTTGTCGATGTGTGGAATGACGTTGCCGAGGAGCTGGTGCTGGAACGCCTTGACGGTGAGCGGCCTGCCCGCGGCGTAGTCCCTGATCTGCTCCTCCAGCTCCGCGAGTCCGGGAGCTCCGGCGCCGGACGCCGCCTGGTACGTGGAAGCGACAAGTCGCCTCAGGCCCTTCGCCTTGTGGAGCGGGGCGACAGCCTCGAGCATGATGGCCGTGGTGCAGTTCGGGTTCGCGATGACGCCCTTGTTCCAGTCGAGGTCCTCGGCGTTCACCTGCGGAACTACCAGCGGGACGTCAGGATCCTGACGGAACGCGCGGGAGTTGTCGATCATCTTTGCGCCCGCCTTGACGACGGCGTCCTTGAGCTGGATCGCGACGTCCGTCTTGCCGGCGAAGAGGACGATGTCGAGTCCATTGAAGGATTTCTCGTTCGCCTGGAGGACGTGGTACGTCTCTCCAAGGATCTTCTCGTCGCGCTCGCGGCTGGCGAACACCTGAACCTTGCCGCAGGGGAACTTGCGATCCCTGAGGACCTTGATCATCTCGGTGCCGACCGCACCGACTCCTACCAGACCTACGTTGTACTGTTTCATTTTGACCTTTCCTTGAAATATTCGATCGTCCTGGCGAGACCTTCCGCGAGCGGAACCTCGGGCTCCCAGCCGAGGAGCTCCTTCGCGAGCGTGATATCCGGCTTGCGACGCTTCGGATCATCCGCCGGAAGCGGCGCGAACACGAGCCTGGACTTCGACTCCGGGATCAGGCGGAGGACTTCCTCGGCGAGCTGCCTGATGGTGTATTCGCCGGGGTTGCCGGTGTTTATCACGGGCGTCCCCAGCTTCTTGCCGGCGAAGAATGCGTCGATCCTCGCGCGGTCGAGCGACATGTAGCGCCGCATCGCCCTGACGAGGTCCGTGCAATACTGGAAAGAGCGCGTCTGCATTCCGTCGCCGAAGAGCGTGATGTCCTCGTTGGCGAGCGCCTGCATGATGAAGTTCGATATGACGCGTCCGTCCTTCGGATGCATGTTGGGGCCGTACGTGTTGAAGATCCTGACCATCCTCACGTCGACGTTGTATTCGCGGCGGTAGTCCGCGGCAAGCGTCTCCGCGCAGCGCTTGCCCTCGTCGTAGCAGCTCCTGACTCCGATCGAGTTCACGTTGCCCCAGTATGTCTCGACCTGCGGATGGACGAGGGGGTCGCCGTAGATTTCGCTCGTCGACGTGTGAAGGAGCTTCGCCTTTGTCTTGAGCGCGAGATCCAGCATGTTCATCATCCCGAGCACCGAGCTCTTGAGCGTCTCGACGGGATTGTGCTGGTAGTGGACCGGGCTCGCCGGGCACGCGAGGTTGTATATTTCGTCGAACTGTCCCCAGTAGGGCTGGGTGACGTCGTGCAGGACGAACGAGAAGCGGTGGTTCTCGAAGAGCGGATAGATGTTCTCCTTCGTCCCCGTGAAGAGGTTGTCGAGCGCCGTCACCTCGTATCCGTCGTCGAGGAGCCTCGCGCAGAGATGGCTCCCGAGGAAGCCCGCGCCACCCGTTACCAAAGCCTTTTTCATTCGTGTATCCTGTCGTCGGCCGCCGCGACCTTCCTGCGAAGTTCATCCTTGTGGGCATGGAACTTCTCGCGGAGACCTTCGTCCGCAGTGCCGAGGATCTGGACGGCGAGGAGAGCGGCGTTCACCGGCCCCGCGGATCCGCATGCGACCGTCGCGACGGGAACGCCGGAGGGCATCTGCACGGTCGCATAGAGGGCGTCGAGTCCGTTGAGGGCTCCGCCGGCGACGGGAATCCCGATGACGGGGAGGACCGTTCCGGCGGCGAGGACGCCTCCGAGATGCGCGGCGCCACCCGCGGCGGCTATGACGACCTTGAGTCCGCGCGACTCGGCGGTCTTCGCGTAGTCGAGCGCGACGTCGGGCGTGCGGTGGGCTGAAATGACCCTCGTCTCGTAGCCGACGCCGAACTTGTCGAGCGTCTCGCACGCCTTCTTCACGAGGGGCCAGTCCGAATCGCTGCCCATCACAATGCCGACTTTTACATCACTCATTTTCTGCCTTCCTTTCGGGAAAGTTGATATTATACCAAATTTTCGGACTGGAAACGGAAGCAAAGGACATCTTTCTCGTCCTTGACCCCCAGACGCGCCAAATGGTAGAATACGCGGGCAAAATGGCGGATAATTCCACTAGACTCGACGAAATCCTCCGGCGTGCGACGGCGGAGCCGCGCGCCCTTTCCCACGACGACCTGAAGTTGCTCGTATCGCTGACGGACGAAGGCGAAGTCAAGGCGATGCGCGATGCCGCGTACGAACTGAAGGTCCGTCACTGCGGCAAGGTCGTCTCGATGCGCGGGATAATCGAGATGGGGAACGTCTGCAGCAAGGACTGCCACTACTGCGGAATACGCAAGTCGAACCCCTGTATTGAACGATACAGCCTTTCCGTCGACGACGTCGTGCGTCTCGCGAAGATCGACATCGCGGAGCGCTACGCATCGCTCGTCCTGCAGTCGGGGGAGATCGAGTCCGAGGCGCACACGTCCTTTATCGAGGAATGCCTGAGGCGCATACAGTCCCTTCCCGGCGGACCGCTCGGCATAACGCTCTCGCTCGGCGAGCAGGAGGAATCGGTCTACGCGCGCTGGAAGGCGGCGGGGGCGTCGCGCTACCTCCTGAGAATCGAGACGTCGAATCCGAAACTCTACGCGAAGCTCCATCCGGCGGATCATTCGTGGGCGAGGCGAGACGAATGCCTCGACGCGCTGCGGCGATGCGGATACCAGGTCGGCACCGGCGTGATGAGCGCCCTTCCAGGTCAGACGACGGACGACCTCGCGTCCGACATCGAGTACTTCGCGAGGAAGGACGTCGACATGATCGGCATGGGGCCGTTCATTCCCCACCACGACACGCCGCTCGCCGATTCGGCGGACACCGGCACGCCGAAGGACGCGGACCGCCGCCGCAGGCTAAGGCTCGGACTCAACATGATATCCGCGACGCGGCTTCACCTCCACGACGTCAACATCGCCGCGACGACCGCGCTGCAGGCCCTTGCGGACGACGGACGCGAGCAGGGAGTCCTCGCCGGCGCGAACGTGATGATGCCGAACATAACGGACACGGCGTACCGCCGCAAGTACCAGCTTTACGACGGCAAGCCATGCCTCGACGAGAACTCGCTCGCGTGCAGGTTCTGCCTCGAGCGCCGCCTGGCGGCGATCGGCGAAAAGATCAACTACTCGAAGCGCGGCGACTCCGCGCACTTCTTCAGCCGGACGGGGCGTCCCGAATGAACGGGATCGGACACCGCTTCGTCACTGCCTGTCCGAAGTCTGCTCGGAGGCGGACTTGGCCGCGGCGGCCCTGTCGCTCCTGAAGAGACGATAGCTGAGCATGGAATCCTTGAATATCAAGATTGCCATAAGTCCCAGAAGAAGATACATGAAGACCGTCGTCACGACAGAAACGACCTTTTCCGGCACGCGCCTGCGGAAAATCAGCGCTATGAGGGAGAACATGATGAGGCCGCCGTCGAGGACGGGAATCGGCAGGAGGTTGATGACGGCGAGGTTGACGTTCAGGAACCTCAGGAACCCGACGCCGTCCCACACGTCGTTCTTGAGAGTCGTATAGAGTCCGCGCGCGATCATGATAGGTCCGCTGAGCGCCTTGCCCGTGGCGGCCGCCTCCTTGGGAGTGACGAGCGCCTTGAGGACGCGGAAGATTCCGCCGGCGTCCCATGCAAGCTGCTTTAGCGGATTCCTCGCGGGCATCCACACCTTCGCGCCGTTGCCGGAGACGCTGAGGATTCCGGCGTAGTAGGCTCCGGTGACCTTGTCCCTTGTCGGAGATACGGGGAGGGAAAGCGTCTCGTACACCGTCTCGGCGCCGGGGCAGGATACAGGACGATGGACGACGAATTCCGTCTCCTTGCCGCCCGTGAACTGAATCTCGGTCATCAGGTCGTACCATGTCTTGACCGGATGTCCGCCGACGGAAACGATGACGTCGCCTTTCGCGATTCCCGCCTTGTCCGCGGCCTCTCCGGGAAGCACCGTGCCGGCGACAGTCGGCAGCTCGCCGAATTTCGCGGACGGAACGACGGAAAGGACCAGCGCGAGAACGACGGCAAGCGCAATGTTCATTGCCGGACCGGCAAAAGCCACCAGGATTTCCTTCCATGGCGGAATCTTCTCGCCCGGGGCGGCGCCTTCTTCGCCCTTTGCGCCTTCAAGCGCCTTCGTTCCCTCGGGATCGACGTCGGGGATCGAGACATATCCGCCAAGGGGAATCCAGCTTATCCTGTACTCGACGCCGTGCCAGGTCTTCTTCCAGATTGCGGGTCCGAAGCCTATCGAGAAGCGCTCGACCTTGAGTCCGAGCCTGAGCGCGACGATGAAGTGTCCGAATTCGTGGATGGCGATCGCAAGGGAGAAAAGCAGAATCCCCAGTACGATGTACCATGTTGTCGACAGTGCCTGAAACATGTGTTAGTCCCGTTCCCTCATGCGCCTTTCGCGGATTCCGACGGCATCGTTACTTCTTCGTGACGGACTGTCCGTCCCTCGAGTCCTTGACAAGCCAGCCGGCCGCGGCGATCGCATCGCGGAGCCGGTCGGACTCCGCCCAGTCCTTCGCCTTGCGCGCCTCCGCGCGCCGGTCGAGCATCGCCTGGATCTCCGCCGGAACGGCGACCTCTTTCTTCTCGTTGCCGAAGAATATGACGCCGAGGACCTCGTCCATCCGCTTGAAGACAGGCAGCACTCCCGCCCCTCCCTTTCCGTTCGTCTCGCGGACGAGCTCGAAGAGTGCGGCGAAGGCCTTGGGAATGTTCAGGTCGTCGCTGACCGCGGCGGCGAAGTCGTCGAGGCGCTTCTTCGCCCAGTCCGGCGTATCGCCGTCCGTCGCCTTCTCGACGCAGGCGTCGATGCGGGCAAGCGACCTGCGCGCGTCCTCGAGGGCGTCGAACGCGAAGTTGAGCCCTGTGCGGTAGTGGGCGTTGATCAGCACGTAGCGTATCTCGCGTCCGCTCCACCCCTTCTCGATGAGGTCGCGCAGGGTGAAGAAGTTGCCGAGAGACTTGGACATCTTCTCGCCGTTGACGCGCAGGTGCGCGCAGTGCATCCACGTGCGGACGAACTCCCTGCCCGTCGCGGCCTCGGCCTGGGCGATCTCGTTCTCGTGGTGCGGGAAGAGGTTGTCGATTCCGCCGGTGTGGAGGTCGAACGTCTCGCCGAGGTACTTCATGGACATCGCCGAGCACTCGATGTGCCAGCCCGGGCGTCCGCGTCCCCACGGGGAATCCCAGCCGACCGGTCCGTCCGAAGGCTCCCACGCCTTCCAAAGCGCGAAGTCGCCGACGTTCTCCTTGTCGTATTCGTCCGAGGCGCAGCGAGCGCCGGTGCGCTGGTGGTCGAAGTCGATGTGCGCGAGCCTGCCGTAGCCGGGGAACTCGCGGACCTTGAAGTAGACCGACCTGTCGTCGCTCTGGTAGGCTATTCCCCTGTCCATCAGCTTCTTGACCAGGGCGATCATCTCCGGGATGTGGTCCGTCGCGGCGGGATAGACCTCGGCCGGCTCGACGTTGAGCTTCCTCAGGTCCTCGAAGAAGGCGTCCTTGTAGGTCTTCGTGTAGTCGGCAAGGGCGATTCCGGCGGCATTCGCACCCCTGATCGTCTTGTCGTCGACGTCGGTGAGGTTCATCACCTGGCGAATCTTCATTCCGTTGAACTTGACGACGCGGCGAAGGATGTCCTCGAAGGTGTAGGCTCGGAAATTACCTATGTGGGCGTAGTTGTAGACCGTCGGACCGCAGGTGTAGAGGCGGATTTCGTTGTCCTTCAGCGGAACGAGGTCCTCAATGCGGCGTGTCAGGGTGTTGTATACCTTCATCATGGCCCGATATTATACCATAACTCGGCACGCCTTGACTATGATGCGTCGGCCGTACGGGGCTAGGCCCCCGCGTACCTGAGCGAGCGGAATATTACACGGCAGACGAAGCGGCGGACCTCGTCGCGCCAGGATTCGTCGTCCGCTCCGCCGCACCTGAAGTTGCCGTGCCACGACCTGTCGGCCAGGGCGTAGACGGTCACCTGCGCCCATACGTACGAGCACCACAGCTTGAGTTCCTTTTCATCCTTGACCGCCATCGCGAGAAGATCGGACAGGGAGTTGTAGACAGGCTTTCCGAAGCGGCGCTGGAACTCCTCGTGGAACCTGGTTGGATTCACGACTTCCTGCCTGAAAAGCCCGGCGCAGAGTTTCT
Source organism: Kiritimatiellia bacterium (assembly GCA_017418445.1). Classification (GTDB taxonomy): domain Bacteria; phylum Verrucomicrobiota; class Kiritimatiellia; order RFP12; family UBA1067; genus UBA1067. Next base: position 26,151 of record JAFONM010000015.1, on the reverse strand, counting down.
GCGCCCTGGCGGTCGGAATCGTCATGAAGAGGAAGTCGTCCACCCACTCCTCGACCGCGGCGCGCCATGTCTTCGCGTCCCTGACCTTTGCCTTCAGGTTCGCCATGGGCGCGCCGAGGTCTCCGAAGAGACGTTCTGCGACGGTGCGGTAGAGATTCTCCTTGGAGCCGAAATAGCGGTTGGCGAGGGCGGAATTCGCGTGTGCATTCTTGCAGATGGCGCGCATCGAGCCGAGTCCGTACCCTTTCGCGGCGAACTCCTTTTCCGCCGCGGCGAGAATCGCCTCGCGCGTCTCGCGTCCGTCGCACCGTTCCTTGCGCTTCTTCATGGGATGCTCCCGCGATTTTCGCCGCGGGGCCCTGAACCCCGCGGCGAACAGAGCGTCAGTTGGCGCTCGTGGCCTTGATCCTGTCCCAGGCCTTCTGATAGATCGCCATGGCGTCGTCGACGGGTCCGAGGACCTGTCCCGCCTTGATGGCCTCCGCAGGCGGGATGATGCTGTCGCGGAACTCCTGGTCGAGCGCGTCGATCGCAGGCTTGACCGGATTGGGCCCGAGCAGGTACTCCATGTTGACCTTGGCGTTCTCGCCCTCGTAGAGGAAGTCCATGAACTTGTAGGCGAGGTCCGGATTCGGGGCCTTGGACGAAAGGACCATCTCGTCGCAGGCGATCGTGAAGCCCTCCCTGGGCAAGACGAATTCGATGTTCGGGCAGGGCGGCATGTCCTCCTCCTCGTCGCCGTCGATGACCTGGCGGACGTCGGTCGAGTAGCCGTGTCCGATCCACGTCGCGCCTGACGGGACCTCGGTCTTGTAGCTCTCGGCGTCGAACTTGCGGATGTTCTTCTTCCACTTGAGGACCTCCGCGACGGCGGCGTCGATCTCCTCGGCCTTCTGGGAGTTGAGCGAGTAGCCGAGGCTCATGAGGCCGGCGCCGATGACTTCGCGGTAGTCGTCGAGAAGCGTGACCTTGCCGCGGAACGCGCCGTTCTCGAGGACCTTCCAGGTGGCGACGTCGACGCCCTCTGGGATCTTTGTCTTGTCGACGCAGAGTCCGGTGTAGGTGATCGCGTACGGGACGTTGTACTTGAACGTCGGGTCGAGGACCTGGGACTCGAACGACTTGTCGAAGTTCTTCCTGACGTTGGGGAGCTTCGAGTGGTCGAGCGGGACGATCAGTCCCTCGCGCGCCATCGCGCCGATCATGTAGGAGCTCGGAATGATGACGTCGTATCCGGAGCCGCCCGCCTTGAGCTTCGCGTACATGGCCTCGTTGGAGTCGTAGGTGTCGATGACGACCTTGCAGCCGTACTTCGCCTCGAACGCCTCGATGAACTCTGTCGCCATGTAGTCGCTCCAGGTGTAGACGTGGAGCTCGCCCGTTTCGGCCCCTTTGGCGGCGCCTCCGGACGCCTCGTCCTTGTTTCCGCCCGAGCATCCTGCGAGCAGCGCGGCGGAGACTGCTATTGCGGCGGCGGCCGTCCTTGCGATACGGGTTGTCGATGTTCTGTTGTTCATGTCATTTTCCCTTGTTTGTGTTTAGTGACTGTTGCCTTCTTGTCAGAAGCTTCGCGACGCCCACCAGGGCGCAGGTGAACACAAGCATGAGCGTCGAGAGCGCGAACACGGCGGGGAGGTTTCTGGAGTGCTTCGTCATGGAGCTTACGTATGTCGGGAACGTGTTCGTCCCCGCTCCGTTGACGAAGCTGGTGATGACGACGTCGTCGATCGACAGCGTGAACGCCAGGAGCCCGCCCGCCACGATGCCCGGCATGAGTATCGGCAGCTCAACGTGGAAGAACGTGTACAGGGGCCCCGCCCCGAGGTCGCGTGCCGCCTCGACGAGCCTGTCGTCGAAGTCCTGCAGCCGCGCGAGGAGGGTCATCACGACATAGGAGACGCAGAACGTTATGTGCGCTATGAGGATCGTCGCGAATCCGCAGTCCACGCGGACGGCGACGAAGAGCATCAGGAGAGAGATGCCGATCAGTATGTCCGGCATGATGAGCGGAGTGTAGACGAGCGCATGGTGGATCGTCTGGATGCGGCTCCTGTAGCGATGCAGCGCGAGCGCCGCCGTGGTTCCAAGCACGCACGAACCGAGAGTGGCGAGTCCGGCGATCGTCAGCGACAGCCAGAAGCTGTCCACGAGCGGCTGGACGGAACTCGCGCCGGTGAAAATGCGCTCGTACCACTTGGCGGTGAAGCCGATGAACGCGCCGTTCGAGTCGAAGAAGCTCATCGTTATTCCGTTCGGAATGAAGCCGTACACGACGACAAGCACGATCGGAATGTAGAGGAACGCGAGGACGAGTCCGAGGATCACGAGCGATATCTTGGACTTCTTCATGCCACCCCTCCCGCCGTCGCGACCGACGTCATCATGCGCGTCGTCTCAGCCTCCAGACGCTTTCTGTCCCTTGCGTTCTGGCGCGCGCGCCACCAGATCACCACCGCTATCGGGACGAGCACCGAGACGGCCATCAGGACGGAGAGCGCCGACGCATGCGGAATGTTCCTGTTCGCCATCGCACGGTCGAATATCTTGTTGCCTATCAGGATGCAGCTCGTGCCGCCGACCATCTGCGGAATGACGTAGCTGCCGATCGCCGGAATGAACACCATCAGGACCGCGGAGACGATGCCCTGGCGGATCCCCGGGATGAATATCTTCCTGAACGCATAGAAGCTCTTCGCGCCGAGGTCTCGGGCCGCCTCCATGAGCGAGAAGTCGAATTTCTCGGCCGCAGTGTAGATGGGCATGATCGCGAACGGGAGAAACGTGTAGACGGAGACAAGGACGACGGCCGCCTCCGAGTCGAGGATAGTGGTCGTTGCGTTGTCGACCGGGCAGTAGGAAAGCCCCAGCAGACATCCGCCGGGATTCGACACCGCGGGAGGCGGCGCCGAGAACCATGCGCACACCCACATCTTGAAGTGGAGGTAGGCGTGATAGCACGTCTGCAGCCATCCGTCGGGATGGAGCATCGTCTTCCACGCGAATACGCGGACGACGAAGCTGGTCCAGAACGGGAGCATTATGGCCCCGGCGACGATCGCCCGCCATCTCTTCTCCATGCGGGCTATCGCATATGCGCACGGAAGCGCGAGCAGGATGCTCCACAGCGTCACCTTGAAGGACACCCTGAGCGTCTTCCAGACGATGGCGGGATAGTCGGGATCCACCAGCTCGCGCCAGGTCTGGAAGCTCCACGGGCCGACGCCGCCCTCGGGCGTGCGGGCGTGGAAGGTGAACAGAAAGACTATGACGGCCGGTATCGCGAAGAAGACGAGAAGCCACACGAAGGACGGCGTCGTGAGCCCCCACTCTGAGCGGCTGGTGCGCATGGGCGAGTCGCTCATTTCGTCTCCACCATGTAGGCGTCGTCGGGATACCACCAGACGAACACGCTGTCGTTCCATGTGACCCTTTCCTGGTCGAGAAGGAATCGCGAGTGCGGCTTGAGCGCGGAGATCTTGAGCTCGCCCGAGTCGAGCCAGTACTTGGTGTAGACGCCCTGGTAGACTATGTCGCGGACGACGGACGGGAAGACGTTGATCGACGCGCCCTTCTCGGGCGGCGGAGGAGTCTTGGTGACGCGGATCTTCTCAGGTCTCACGGAGAGGTCGAGAGTCTGCCCGACGGTGAGCTTCTTGTCGTTGTACGCCTTGATCTGCGGGAAGCCGTCCACCTCGATGAAGCAGTAGTCCCCTTCGACGGACGTGATCCTGCCGGAGAAGAAGTTCGTGTCGCCGATGAACGAAGCGACGAAGCGCGACGACGGCTCCTCGTAGATCTTCGCCGGGACGTCGAGCTGCTCGACGTGGCCGCGGTTGAGGACGGCGATGCGGTCGGAAAGCGACATCGCCTCGCCCTGGTCGTGCGTGACGTAGATGAACGTGATGCCGACCTGGTCGTGGATCGTGTCGAGCTCGATGAGCATGTGCTGGCGAAGTTTCAGGTCGAGGGCCGCGAGAGGCTCGTCGAGGAGGAGGACCTGCGGACGGTCCACGAGCGCGCGCGCGATGGCGACGCGCTGCTTCTGTCCGCCGGAGAGCTGGTTCGGATACTTCCACGCATGCTCGGACATCTGGATCATCTCGAGTATCGAGTCGACCTTCTCCTCGATCTCGACCTTGGGCATCTTCGCGAGCCTGAGCGAGAACGCGATGTTGTCCCAGATCGTCATCGTCGGGAAGAGCGCGTAGTTCTGGAAGACGGTGTGAACGCGCCTCTCGTTGGGCTGAAGATCCGTGATGTCCTTGCCCTCGAGGTATATCCTGCCCGAGTCGGGACGCTCGAATCCGCCAAGCATCCTGAGAAGCGTCGTCTTGCCGCAGCCGGACGGTCCGAGAAGCGAGAAGAACTCGCCCTTGGTGATGGAAAGGGAGACGTCGTCGACGGCAGTCAGGGCGCCGAAACGCTTCGTCACGTGATCGAATACGAGGAATTCGTTGCTCAATTCTTTCTTCTCCGCATTTTGCAGCGCGAATAATACATCATTTTCCCACTCAATGCAAGTGTAAAATTCGCGCTTTTCCTAGGGGCGGTAGAACATGACTATCGCATCGCTTGTCCGCTCGAGGATTTCACCAAGCGTCTTGACGGACGAAAGCCCCTTCCGACCACGGTCCGACCCGCCCGGAAACACGACGTTGTAGGTCGTTTCGTCGAAGCCGAAACCGTCGATTATCGCGATGTCCAGGGGCCAGCGGACCGACTCGTCGTCGCTCATCGGACGATTCTGCCTGACGACCATGACCGGCTGAGACATCAGGATCCACTCGCGGATCTTCGGCGCGAGCCTGTTGATCTCATCCTCCGTCCTGCAGGCGAAGAAGACGTCCTGCGGATTCTTGATCTTGAGCGCCGCAGCGCACTTCGCGACCCACGCGCCGTGGTCGCCGTACGACGAACCGCCCGACCCCCCCTTCTTTCCCGGCGCACGCGGAGAGGACGGCTTCTTCTGCTTCTTCGAATCGCCGTCGCCGCTCCCGGAGCCATCCCATTCGAAGTCAGGCTGGGCGAACCCCGCCTCGACGACGAGCTTCTTCATCGCGACATAGAGCTTCTCCGTCTCCGTCATGCGGAACTTCGGGCGGGATTCGGAGGGATTGCAGTGGACGTACTCCATCGCCGTCGCATCGTCGGACTTCTTCGCCCTGGGCGCCGTCGCCATTGGCTTCCTGCGACTCTTGTTCCCGGACTTTGCCGCCTTGAAGTCCGACGGCTGCGCGCCTGGCTCGAGCCTGTAGTAGTTCGCCATGGCCATCAGCGCGAAGATCGGGTTCGCCGAATTGTAGCAGTTGTCGGAGCTGACTCCGAAGTGCCAGCGCTGGTAGTACCAGTTCGAGAGCAGGGCGTCGGACTCGGAGAAGAGCGTCCCCTTGAACGGCTTCTTCGAGTCCTCGTCGCGCAGCGTGAACTCCGCCTCGTCCGGACTGTAGCGGATTCCGTTCGCGTTTCTCGCATACGCCCTTATGAAGTACTTCACTCCGGGGACGAGTCCGGTGATTCGCGCGTCGTACCTGTCGCGGTGATGGAGCGGAAAGAGCGTCCCGCTCTTCTCGGTCGGATTCTTCCTCGTCCCCCAGCAGAATCCGTATTCGGACAGCAGCGGCTCCCCGCGGTAGCGTACGTCCATCGTCGCATGGAGCGAAGTGGGCATCCCTCCGTCGAGCTTCACGAGTCGCGTCTGCGGAAGGAGCGCGAAGTCGAGTTCGGACTTCGTCAGCTTCACGGGCGGCGTCTCGAGCCGGAACGAACACGTCCCGTCCGCGTTCTCCACTATGTTCGACATCGCGATTCCGGCCGGAAGGAAGTTCGGCAGCAACGCCGCCGGATCGCTCTTCTCGTCGAAGACGTCCCCGGGACGGAAATACCTGCCGGCTTCTCCGATTCCCTTGAAATCGGGATCGCCTGAGCGATAGGTGTACGAAAGGTCCGGCGGACCCATCATGGGCGAGGTCATCGTCACGTTCACGACGTGGACAAGGAGTCCGCGAGCCGACGGATTCCCCACGGGCAGCTTTTCGTCCTTGCAGTATTCGATGCAGAAAATGTAGTTGGGATGCGCGGACGGAACGAACACCCCGAGCGGCGGAACGGCCGGCGCGGCGTCCTTCTTCGCCGCCGCGGGGAACCTGGACGAGCGCGGGCTCAGCTTCACGTCGCAGGCCGCCGTAAGCTTCGGATATGCCTCCGCGGGCACGAACGCGTTGTAGATGTAGCGGCAGTAGGCCGGTCCCGTCGGACCGTAGCTCCACGGCAGCGCGGGAGTCCCTTCCACGCCGTCGTGCTCCTCGGTCGCATGGTAGTAGTCGGGCGCGCCGAGGATGTGGCCTATCTCGTGGACAAGCGTCCTGCCGTTCCCGGGGTAGGTGACCTGCGGAATCGAATTCGGCCAAAGCGGATCCGCCCAGTGGACCTTGGGGTCGTACCACGTGAGATAGTCTATGACACCGCGCGCGAGCTCGGCCGGAGTCGGCTTCTTGCGGTAGTACTTGCGGATGAGCCGCTCCATCAGGTCCGGATCCTTGTTGAGGGACGTGCAGTAGACGCAGCATATGTAGTCCGGCTTGTTCGGGACCTTCCCCTTCGACTGGGCGAAGCGCGTCGCGTCCGCGCGGAGCTTCTGCGCGCGCGCCTCGCCGTCGTTCCCGAATCCCGGAGGATTCTTGAACGGATCGCCCCTGCAGTAGTATCCGAGCGGCTCAGGCGCCATGTAGACCGTCGGATACACCTCGAGAACCGGCCAGGTTATGCCCTGCGAATAGTCCTTGAAGTAGTCTGTGACCGTTCCTCCCTCGAGATTGGAAAGCGACTTCAGGACCGCGTCCGCCGATTCCGGCGCGACGCAGTCCGGGAACGCGATGACCACGAGCGCGACATGGAACTCGCCCTTCCTGACGGGCGTGGTGCGCTCGGGTCCGTAGGACGCGGCCGTCATCCTGCGGACGCCGCCCGCCTGAAGTTCCGAATGCGCGTCGGCCGGCTCATTCTTCTTTGGCGCGGCAAAAAGCGAAAACGCCGCGCCGAGCGAGGCGAGAATCGCAGCTGTTCCTCTGATTTTCATGGGGGACATTTTATACCAAACGCCCCCCGATGTCAATCATTCGCCGACGCGGACCGACGATATGTCGCCCGCACCAGTCAGGACCATCACGAGCCGGTCAACTCCGAGAGCGACTCCGGCGGCCGAACCGATCCTGCCGAGCGACGAGAAGAACTCCTCGTCGGGCGGATAATCCGCCTCGCCGAGCGCTTTGCGCTCCTCGCGCGACACGGCGAAACGGCGGCGCTGCTCATCCTCGTCGCAGAGCTCCGTGAAGCAGTTCGCGAGCTCCATTCCGTTCCAGTAGAATTCCCAGCGCTGCGCGGAGGTGGCTGGCGGCCGGCGGCCGGCGGCCGGCGGGGTGTGGAGCTTTGCCAGCGAGGCGGCCTGGACGGGATAGTCCATCAGGAAGATTCCGCCGCCGATTTCCTTCAGCTTCGGCTCTATTGTCGTCGCCATGTCGAAGTCGAACCTGTCCTGGTCGAATTCCGTCCACGGATCCCACCCCGCATAGTCCCGGTAGGCGTCCCGGACCGAGAGGCGGATGATCGGTGGTCGGTGGCTGGCGACGAGAGCGGCAAGCAGGGATTCGAGGTCGCGGGCAATGTCGAGATAGTCGGCGTTGCGTCGATACCACTCGATCATCGTGAACTCTGGACTGTGCCTCGAACCCTTCTCGCCGTCGCGGAAGCACGGCCCGATCTGGTATATCTTCCCGAGCCCGGCGGCAAGAAGCTTCTTCATCTGGAGCTCGGGCGAGGCGCGGAGGAATCCGCCGGTGGCGACTGGCGGACAGTCGATGTGGCATTCGGGCGCCGGAGCCGCGATCCTGACCGGCGTCTCGACTTCCAGGAATCCGCGCCCGTCGAAGAACGTGCGGATTCCCTTGACGATCTCCGCTCGCCTTGATATGAAATCAAGATTCATCAGTCGAACCTGGCCAGATGGCGTTCCAGCAACCTGCCGAGTCGCGTCTCGAGCCAGGGGGTCACCTTCCAGTAGTCGCGGAGGTTGAGGTATTCCGAGACGGGGCCCGCCTGTCCTGGCTTGACGCCCCACTCGGCCTTGATCAGGACGTTCCGCATCGTCGCCTCGCTCGAGACGAACTCGATGACCTGCGTGCGGAATCCGAGGATTCTCAGGATCATCGCCCTGAAGGAGTCCGTAAGTATGTCGCAGAGCCTCTCGCGAAGAATGGACTGGCGGAGGAGTCCCGCGAAATCGTTCGCCGCGGCGACGCCGGCGCCTCCCTTGCCGAGGCTTGCGAGGCTCTTCTGGAGCTCGTGCTGGCAGCACGGAGCGGAAAGAATGTACTTCGCCTTCCATTCGACGCCGCGCGCCATCGCCTCGTCCGTCGCCGTGTCGCACGCGTGAAGCGAGACTACCATGTCCGCCCTGTCGTCGCCCGCAACGTCCTTCAGCGAGAAGGAAGAGAGGTCGGCCTTGACGAAGAGAACCTTCTCCGCGACGTCGAGGCTTCGCGCCATCTTCTTCGCGGAGTCTATCACGTCGTCGCGTCTGTCGACGCCGACGACGCGCACGTTCCTGAAGCCTATCGTCTGCGCAAGATAGAAATAGAGCGCGAGCGTGAGATACGCCTTGCCGCATCCGCAGTCGACGACGGTGAACGGACGATTAGAGTCTTTTAGGGTCTTCGCAGAGTCAGAAAGGGCCTTCGCAGAGTCATGACCGGCACAAACTCCATCAGACTCCAATCCGACGCCAAACGACCCTAAGGTCTCCTTGACTACCTTGAGGAATTCGTTGACCTGATCGTACTTGCCGCGCATCGACGCGCGGATCTTCCCTTCGCCGTCCGCGATTCCCGTGACGCGGAGGAGCGGCGCCGAGTCGAAGCTCGCGAGCGGGAGGTTCTTCACGCGGTCGTGCGGCTTCACCGAGACCTCGCGGTCCATCTCGGCGGAACGCGAGACAAGGACGTGGCCCTTCTTCGTCACGCGGACGTGGAGGTCGCCCTTCGCCGTCATGAGGTGGAGATCGCGGGCGCCCTTCTGCTCGATGATCTCCTCGAGCCCCGCGGACATTCCGTCCGCGTCGAAGTTCTTGACCTGCACGCGACCGTCGTCCGTCATCTCGGCCTGGAACTTGGCGACCCCGCCGATCTCGACCGGACGGACGGCGATCTTGAAGGACTTCCCGTTGCGGCGGACGGACTGGACGAGCTTGATGAATCCCTCGCCGAGCGTCCCCGCGCGGATTTCGTCCTTGAGCCCGTCGTCGAGTTCGAAGCGTTCCATTTACAGGGTCCGTTAGATGGCCTACGCGCCGTGGCGGCGCTGCTGGCGAGTCGGCGTCGGAGGATCGATGACCTCGACCGGGGCCGCCGCGGCCTGCCTCCTCTCGGTGTCGCGCCTGATCATCCACATCTGGATGATGGACATCACCTGCGAGAGAGTCCAGTAGAGGGACAGGGCCGACGCGAACGAGTAGAACATCACGAGCATCATGATGGGCATGAAGACAGTCATCATGCGCTGCTGCTTCGGGTCGCCGGCGGAAGGCGTGAGCCTGGACTGGAGATACATCGTCGCGGCCATGAGGAGCGGAAGGATGTTGAGTCCGCCGACAGAGCTGAACGGCGCGACATCGGCGAGGAGGCGCTCCGGCTCGGAGAGATCGGGAATCCAGAGGAAGCTCGCGTATCGGAGCTCGACCGCGGACCTGAGGACGTTGAAGAGCGCGATGAAGACCGGAATCTGGATGAGCATCGGAAGGCACGAGCTCATCGGATTCACCTTCTTCTGACGATAGAGCGCGAAGGTCTCCTGCTGCAACCGCTGCGGATTGTCCTTGTACTTCGCCTGAATCTCCTTGATGAGCGGCTGTATCTCCTGCATCTTCTTCATGCCCTCTGTCGACTTGCGCGTCAATGGCCAGAATACGAGGCGCACGAGAATCGTGAGCAAGATGATCGCCACGCCGTAGCTGGGAATCACGGAATGGCATGCGTTCAGCAGCCACACGATAGGATAGCAGATCCAGCGCCAGATGCCGAATTCCATGACGTCGCGCATCCCGAGGTCCGCGAGGCGCGACTGTTCCTTGGGTCCGATGTAGAACTTGGCCGTGCGTTCCGCAACGCCTCCCTCGAAGGCGACTGTCGTCGCCACGGAGACGGGCTTGTAGAAGTCAGTCGTCGTATCGCGGCGGACGGACGCCGTGAAGCCGGCATTGGGCTGCGTGCAGGCGGCGAGCGCCGTAACGAAGAAGCGGTCCTTGAGGGCTACCCACCTCTGCGGCGCCGCGACGGCCGCCGAGCTGACGGCGGGCGTTCCCGGCTGGACCTTGGAGGGCGCGCATCCTCCACATCCTCCGCCACCGCCCATTCCGCCGAGGAGCGGCTTGACGGCGGTATCGTCGTCGTCGTGATGGACGACGTCGCCGCCCTTCGGATCGCTCTGCCAGCTGTCGATGGAGACGAAGTCGGTCTTGCCGTCGCCGCGCGTCATCATTCCGACCGAAAGCGCGTTCCTGCCCGACGGACGGCTGCCGTCGGCAAAGGTCTCGGCAAGCTCGAGCGAATAGTCTCCCGCGAGAGAATAGGTGCGGACGACTCCGCCCGCGGAGAAGACGACGGATGTCGGAGTCGCGGCGGAAACGTCGAACGACGCGTTGAGTCCGGCGCCTTCCACGCCCTCGATGGCGCCGAGCGGAGACTCGGAATAGTCCATGGAGAACGCGGGATTCCCCTCGGATATCTCGCCGGGTCCAACGGCGAACTTCTTGAACGTCGCCTTCTTGACGACGCCGCCCCAGCTGGAAAGCTCGAGCTTCAGGAAGTCGTTCTCGAGGACTGCGATCTCTTCGGGTTTCGATGGAACCGCAACTTCCGGGACGACAGCCGGCTCGGCGTCGACGACGGCCTGAAGGTTCGTCGCAGCCGCCGCATCGGGCGCAGCTGCCTCGACCGCGGCGGTTTCACCGGTCGCCGCGGCAGCAGTCTCGGCGGATGCGTCCTGCTGCGGCGCTCCCTTGCGCATTGGGCCGTACATGAAGCACAGCACGAGCGCAACACCCAGCAGTGCAGAAATAAGTTTCTCTGTCTTGTTCATCTCTGTTTTCCTTCTTGCAATCTTCTCTTCCCGGGCGCGTCAGCCCGTCATCTCGTCTTCTCGCCACCGCCATCTGCCCTGCGGCGGAACCGGATCGTATCCGTACTTCCCGAACGGATGGCACCTCAGGAGCCGCCAGAGGCCCAGCAACGTCCCCTTCACCGCTCCATGCACCTTCAGCGCCTCGATCATGTAGTTCGAGCAGCTCGGCTCGAACCTGCAGCAGCCCCTGAAGAGAGGGCTAAGGGCCACCTGGTAGCCGCGGACGAGAAGTATCAGTATCTGGCGCACAGTCCCTTCATCTCGTCCATCACGTCACGGCACGTCCTGCCGCCGATCGCCGCGCGGGCTATGAACACCCATTCCGTCCCCGCGCCGACCGTCCCGTCCTTCACGAGCAGCCTGAACGCCTCGCGCATCAGGCGCTTGGCCCGATTGCGGTCCACGGCGTCGTGGAAGCTCTTCTTGGAAACGACGACGCCGGCCCGTGGGTCGGCGTCGGGAGATTCGAGACGCCACGCTACCAGGAGACGTCCCTTTACGGAACGCCCCCGGTCGAAGACAGTCTTGTACTTCGCGCCGGGGAGTCGCGTGGACATTTCGCAGGAGTCCTTAGACCTGCGTCAGGCGCTTGCGGCCCTTCGCACGACGGGACGCGAGGACCTTGCGTCCGCCCTTGGTCGCCTTGCGGGCGCGATAACCGATTTTCCTTTTCCGCTTGATCTTGGACGGCTGCCATGTCATCTTCATGATGTCTTGTTCCTTTCGATTCTATAGAAATGCCAGTTTTTCCTGAAACGAGCGCATATTTTACCAAAATCGGCGCGCCGCCGCAAGTGGTCAGATGACCGGTTTTATGTAACGGGACTTGAGCGCACGCCAGAAGGATATGCAGAACGCGGAAAGCGGGATCGCAAGGAGCATCCCGAGCATCGGTCCGAGAATCGTCCCCCAGAAGAAGAAGCTGAATATGACGCCCGCATAGCCGAGGCCCGTCTTGTCGCCCTGGATGCGCGGGGTTATCAAATAGCCGTCGAGAAGCTGTCCCGAGACCCACACGAGAAGAACGAGAACGAGACGAGCGGCAGACCCTCCGTGCGTGAAGTACGCAAGCGGCAGCGCGACAGGAAGACAGACCACGGAGCCGAAGAGCGGGATGAGGTTGAGGACGCCGAGAAGAAATCCGATGAGAAAACCGTACGGAAGCCCGACGAGCCAGAATCCTGTACCGTACATGACGCCTTCGATGAGGCAGATGACGGTCTGCCGCTGGAAGAACGAGACGAGGATGTCCTCGAACGCGTTGATCTGGGTCGTGGCGAAGTCCTTCGTAGGAGCGTTGAGGAACTCGAGTTCCTGGACGATGTCCCCGAAGTGCCGGTCCTTCTTCGAAGACGTGAGGAAGAAGAGGAAGAGGATGATCGTGACGAGCGCAGTGATGACGTTGGAGAACAGCCTGAGGACGCTGCCGCCGGCCTTCAGCGCCGTCGTGCCGTATTTCGTGTAGAAGTCGCCGAGGTCGTCATAGGATACGCCCATCTGGGAAAGGAGCGAGTCGAGGCCGGGGAAAGTATCCCTGAACCATGCCGTGACATGGCGGAGGAGATCAGGAGCCTGGGCGATGAGGTTCGACGCCTGCCCCACGAGAATCGCTCCGACGTTCCACATCAGGACACCGAGCGGCACGAGGACGAGCGCCAGGAGCGACGCCACGGCAAGCGTAGGATTCTTCTCGTACTTGAGCAGAAGTTCGTAGAACGGCCTGAAGAACAGCGCGAGGAAGAATGCCAGGACGACGGGCGCGATCGCCGGCGCGAGGAAGGCCAGGACCTTGAGCCCCAGCCATCCGGCGAGGACCACGAACGAGAGGACGACGGCCAGCGCCGCGACCGTGAGGCCTACGGCGATGGTCTTGCGCTGGTTCGGCGTGAACTCTATCATCTCGAAACCCTCACTTTGACTTCGTCAGAATATCTCGCACACGGGAAGCTCGCCGACGATCGGCTTCGCGTACTCGACGAACTTCGCCGTCACGTCGTGTCCGTTCTTCGCGATGAACTCCTTCGGGACCGAGCGGGTGAACCTGGCGGCGTTCTGGACCGGGACTGGCGCATAGGCGACCTTGTACTTCCTGCCTGCCGCGCGGACGATCGCGATCGTGCCCTTCGTGAGCGCGCCCTTGAGGGCCGCCTTCACCGCGGCCGCGCCGGCAGCGCGTCCCTCGGCCTGGTCGACCCTGGAGGCGATCCCCGGGAAGGAACGCTGCAGGTAGCCGAACGTGTCGGCACGAACCCTCTTCACTTTCGCCTTTTCCTTGAGGATTCTGGCGAGCGCGTCACCAAGGGCTCCCGTGCCGGACATCTGCACGTTGCCGTGCGAATCCTTCTCTCCGGAGCCGAGCTTCGCGCCGATCGGCACGCCGTCAGCGCCGCGTATTCCCTCCGAGACCGCGCACACGCAGCGACCTAGCCTCTTCATGACGGCCTTCACTTCCCTGATGAACTTCGCCTCGCTGAAAGGAACCTCCGGAAGGTAGATGAGGTGCGGACCGTCGTCCGGACGTTGGCGCGCGAGAGCCGAGGCCGCCGTGAGGAAGCCCGCGTCGCGCCCCATGATGACGTCGATCTTGACGCCGAGGAGCGCGCGGTTGTCGAGATCGTCGCCGCGGATCGCGCTCGCGACGAAGCGCGCGGCCGAACCGAACCCCGGCGTGTGGTCGCAGCTCCTGAGGTCGTTGTCGATCGTCTTCGGAATGTGGTAGACGACGAGAGGATATCCGTCCTTCTCCGCCTCCTCCGCGACGATGCGAGCGGCGTCCGCGGAGTCGTTGCCGCCGATGTAGAAGAAGTAGCCGACGTTGAGCCTGCGGAACTCCTCGAAGATGGCCCTGCAGTCCGCGGCGTCCGGTTTCCTGCGGCAGCTGCCGAGGGCGGACGAAGGAGTCTCTGCGATCGCTTCGAGCTTCTTGACGGACACCTTCCTGAGGTCGACGTAGTCGTTGCCGAGAATGCCGAGTATTCCGTGCCTCGCGCCCAGGATCTTTCCGATCTTCGCGCTCTTGCGCGCCTCGAGGACCGCCCCGACGAGGGACTCGTTGATCACCATCGACGGACCGCCGGACTGCGCGATCACCATGTTCATCTTCTTCATCAGTTCAACCCTTTCAGTTCGCAGGCCGGACGCCCTTCGCGCCCCGCCCTTTCTTTCCACGTGGATGTGACGCATATTTTACCATATTTTTGTCGCGCTATGGGACGGAAGGATGAGATGCCCGGAGACGGAATATGGTATAATCCACGAAAATGAACGACGAGGCGCAGGCGAAGTTCAGCTACCCCGAGGAGCTGCCGATATCCGTCCACAGGGACGAGATAATGTCGCTCATGCGCAGGCACCCTGTCGTCATCGTCTGCGGCGACACCGGCTCCGGCAAGACGACGCAGATTCCCAAGATGGCGATGGAGCTCGGACGCGGCGCCGGCGGGCGCCTCATAGCCTGCACCCAGCCGCGACGCCTCGCCGCCGTCACCGTCGCGGAACGCGTCGCGAAGGAACTCGGCGAATCGGCCGGCGGGACGATCGGCTACCAGCACCGCTTCGCGAAGGAGGTCTCGGACCGGACCCGCGTCAAGTTCATGACTGACGGCGTCCTCCTCGCCGAGACGCGCAGCGATCCTCTCCTCGGGAAATACGACACGATAATCGTCGACGAGGCCCACGAGCGGACGCTGAACGTGGACTTCCTCCTCGGAATCCTCAAGCGCATCCTCTCTCGCCGCCGCGACCTCAAGGTCGTCGTCTCGTCCGCGACCCTCGACACCGGGCTCTTCTCCAGGTTCTTCGACGACGCCCCCGCGATCAACGTCCCCGGACGACTCTTCCCCATCGAGACGAGATACGCATTCCACGATGATTCCGGGGACGAGGACTTCGACGTCGACCTCCCTCACGCCGTAGGCTCCGCGCTGAAGACGCTCCCCGCGGACCACGACACCCTCGTCTTCCTCCCGGGCGAGCGCGACATACGCGAGACCGCGGACCACCTCGCGCGCGTCCCGGAGTTCGCCAGGGACGACATAATCCCCCTTCTCGCGTCCCTGCCGTCAGGCGAACAGCGGCGCGCCTTCGAGCCTTCCCCGCGCCGCCGCGTGATCCTCGCGACGAACGTCGCCGAGACTTCCGTCACCATCCCCGGAATCCGCGCCGTCATAGACTCGGGACTCGCCCGCATCTCGCGCTATGTGCACAGGACGCAGGTCCAGCGCCTCCAGATCGAACCCGTCTCGAAGGCGTCCGCCCGCCAGCGCGCGGGACGGTGCGGACGACTCGGACCCGGCACCTGCATCCGTCTCTTCTCGGAAGGCGACTTCGAAAGGCGCGACGAATACACACCGCCCGAAATCCTGCGGTCTTCCCTCGCCGGCGTCATCCTGACGATGCTCGACCTGAGGCTCGGCGACATCGAGGACTTCCCGTTCGTCGAACCGCCGAAACCCTCTATGATCCGCGAGGGACTTCGTGAGCTCGTCGAACTCGGCGCGATCCGGCACGACGAATCCCACAACACCGCGCTCACCAAGATCGGACGCGCCCTCGCGCGCCTCCCAATACAGCCCCGCCTCGCGCGGATGCTTCTCGCGGCCTCGGAAAACGGATCCCTCGACGCGGCGATTCCGGCGGTCGCCGCCATGAGCTGCGACGATCCGCGCCGCCGTCCGGTCGACGAACGCGAAAAGGCGGACCAGGCGCACGCGAAGTTCAGGGTCAGGGGCTCGGATTTCCTCGGAACGCTCAAGCTGTGGAAATGGTGGGACGAGGAATCGAAGACGCTCTCGCAGTCCCAGCTCAGGAAGCTCGCCAAGAAGTCCTACCTCTCGTATCCGAAGATGCGCGAATGGCGCGACGTGGTCCGCCAGCTCACGGACCTCTGCAGGCGACTCAAGCTCTACTTCGGCGGGGACGGGTCTCCCGACTCCCTCCACAGGGCGCTGATGAGCGGACTCCTCGCGCGGCTCGGACACATCGATCCCGAAAGGCCCGAATACCGCGGCGCGTACGGACTCCGGTTCGCCATCCATCCGGGCTCCGTCCTCGCGAAGGAGAAGAAGGTTCACCCGGAATGGATAATGGCCGGCGAACTCGTGGACACTTCGCGGCTTTTCGCGAGAAACGCCGCGGTGGTGGATCCGTCGTGGATAGAGTCCGTCGCCGGCAACCTCGTAAAGCGCAGCTACCGCGATCCGTTCTGGGACGCCGAGGCCGGCTTCGTCCGCGCGACGGAGCAGGTGACCCTCTACGGACTCGTCATCGTCCCCGCCCGTCGCCGCGACTTCAGCAGGATAGATCCCGCGAAGTCCCGCGAAATCTTCATCCGCCACGCCCTCGTCATGGGCGAGATCAAGGGCAAGAACAGGGAACTCCGCGAAAACCTCCGGCTGGTGGCGGAACTCCAGAAGCTCGCAGACAGGCTTAGAAGGCCGGAGCTCTTCGACACGGACCGCCTCGCCGCGCACTTCGACGCTGCGATTCCGCCGGACATCGTCTCGGCGGGCGACCTGAACAAGTGGCTCTACGCCGCATCGCAGAGCGAACTCTCCCGCTTCAGGCTGAAGCGCTCCGAATGGCTCCCTTCCACGTCCCCGACGTCGGACGCCTTCCCGCCGTCCATCCGTCTCGCGAACGCGAAGATATCGCTGTACTATAGACACGCACCCGACGACCCCGACACGGACGGAATAACCGCGTCCGTGAGAAAGTCGGACGCGCCGGCGCTGAAGCTGTGGCGCGCGGACTGGCTCGTCCCAGGCGCGCTTCCGGAGAAGGTGAGCTTTCTCCTCAACTCCCTTCCGTCCGCGCTCCGCCGCGTACTCGCGCCTATATCGGATACGGTCGCCGTGATACTTCCTCTCCTCATGGGACGCAGCGAATCTCTCGAGGAGGCAATGAGGCTCACGATAGAGAAGCGCTTCGGAATCCACATCCCCGTCGACGCATTCGACAGGATCGCACTGCCGCCGCACCTCAGGGTCCGCTTCGCAATCCGCGACGACGAGAGCGGCAGGACTCTCGCCGTCTCCCGCGACCTGGACGAAGCGCTCGAGAAGGCGGAAGTCACCGAGACGCCGGACTACGGGAAGTTCGTGCGGGGCGGCGGACTCGGGAAGCGCCAGCAGCTGCACGTGGACTCGCGCGTCGCCGCGCTCGCGCACGAAGGCGAGGTCACAGGCATCATCGCCGGGACGCTGTATCCGAACAGGCAGCAGGACGACGCGACGCTCGTCGCGATACGCGAGGCGGCGCTCAGGGGCAGACCGCCGATTCTTTCCGAAGACGATCTCGAGAAGCGCATCGCGGCGACGCGCCGCGGAATATCGTCGCTGAGGCAGAGGCTGCAGTCGGACGTCAAGGCGATAGAGACTGCGATACAGGAACTTCTCCGGTCCGCGGAATCACTCGCCCAGGACATATACGATTCGATCGAGACGCAGCTCGCATACCTGACCTTCCCGGGATGGGTGAGGCTCGTCCCGTACGAGAGGCTGGCGGACTATCCGCGCTACCTGAAAGCGCTGAAGATCCGCATAGACCGCGCACGGGTGAGTCCTTCGAGCGACCGCGCCAAGGACGCGAGGATCGAACCGTACTGGACGCAGTACGTGGAGCTGATCTCCTCGAAGTCCGCCAAGGTGGCGGACCGCGCCGCGCTCGTCGAATACAGGTGGCTCGTCGAGGAATACCGCATCTCCCTCTTCGCCCAGGAGGTCGGTACGCGCGCCAAGGCGAGCCCCGTCACGCTCTCGACGCTCTGGCTGAAGGCGACGGGCGGCTGAAATGTGGTATAATTAAAGACGGTGAAACGCTTCGTCGAGACTCTGATTGTCATCCTGACCGCGCCGCTCTGGCTGACGGCCATGGCGACGGTTGCGATCGCCGTCGCGATATGCGACGGACGGCCGATCTTCTTCTCGCAGGAGCGCGCCGGACTGGGCGGGCGGATTTTCAGGCTATGGAAGTTCAGGACGATGCGTCCCGGCGAAGGGACCGACGCGGAACGGACGACGAAGCTCGGACGGTTCCTTCGCGCAGCCTCGCTTGACGAACTGCCGCAGCTCTTCCAGGTGGTGACGGGCGACATGTCGCTCGTCGGTCCGCGTCCCCTTCCCGTCCGCTATCTCCCGCGCTATTCGACGTTCCAGGCGCGCCGACACGAGGTCCGCCCGGGCATAACGGGCTGGGCTCAGGTCAACGGACGGAACGCCATTTCGTGGGAGCGCAAGTTCGAGCTCGACGTGTGGTACGTGGACCGCAGGTCGTTGCTCCTCGACGCGAAGATACTGTTCCTTACAATGATCGCGGTCTTCGCGCGTTCGGGAGTGAACGCATCGAAGACCGAGACCATGGAGGAATTCCGGGGTCAGATGAGCGAGAGGTAGAGCTTCTCGATCGTCTTGACGTCGCAGTCGCGCGGATTGCCCGGACGGCACGCGTCGGCGTACGCGGACTTCGCGAGGAAGTTCACGTCCTCCTTCTTCAGGACTCCCTTGAGGCTCGGCGGAATTCCGACGTCCTTCGAGAGCTTCTCGACCGCGGCGATCGCGGCCTTGCGGACCTTGGCGAGGGGCATCTTCTCGGCTCCCTTCACGCCCATCGCGATCGCGATCTTGCGGTACTTGTCGCCCGTCTTGGGGGCGTTGAACTTCATCGCGGTCGGGAGAAGGATCGCGCAGGCCTTGCCGTGCGGCATGTCGTAGAGCGCGGAGAGTCCGTGCGCCATCGAGTGGTCTATGCCGAGACCGACGTTGGAGAAGCCCATTCCGGCGATGTACTGCCCGAGCGCCATGCCCTCGCGGCCCGAAGGCTTGTTGGCGACGGCGTCGCGGAGCGAGAGCGAGATGAGCCTGATGGCCTCGAGGTGCATCATGTCGGTCATCGCGCAGGCGCCCTTCGTGATGAGCCCCTCGATCGCGTGGGTGAGAGCGTCCATTCCCGTGAACGCCGTCAGGCTCCTGGGCATCGTGGACATCATGACGGGATCGACAAAGGCCACGACCGGGATGTCGTGCGGATCGACGCAGACGAACTTCCTCTTCTTCTCGACGTCGGTGATGACGTAGTTGATCGTCACCTCGGCCGCGGTGCCGGCGGTCGTCGGGACGGCGAAGATCGGCTTCGACGGATTCTTCGTCGGGGCGACGCCCTCGAGCGAACGGACGTCCGCGAACTTCGGGTTCGCCATGATGATGCCGACGGCCTTCGCGGTGTCCATGGAGGATCCGCCGCCGATCGCGATGATCATGTCGGCCTTCGCCTTCCTGAACGCCTTGACGCCGTTCTTGACGTTGGCGATTGTGGGATTCGGCTTGATGTCGGTGTAGAGGGCGTACTTGACCTTCGCCTTGTCGAGGATATCCGTCACCTTCTTCGTGACGCCGAACTTGACGAGGTCGGGATCGGAGAACACGATCGGCTTCTTGAGTCCGCGAGCGGCGAGTTCGGCCGTGATCGCATTGACCGCTCCGGCGCCGTGATACGAGGTTTCGTTCAGAATTATCCTGTTTACCATTTCTGTTTGCTCCTTTGTGGAGTTGTTCTCCACTTGGTTGATTTGCCCTATTATACCATTTTTTCGTTTCTTGCGCCCAGCATGACGAGGAGTCCGACGACCGCCGTCTCCGTCTTCAGTATCCGCGGACCGAGGGATATGCGCTCGAATCCCTTCGATTCGAGAAGTTCGACCTCCTCGTCCGTCCACCCGCCCTCCGGTCCGACGGCGAGGAGCAGCCTTCCGCGCGGCATTTCCGATTTTTGCCGCGGACCGCCCTCTCCGTATGGATGAGCGACGACGCGGTGCGAGCCCGGGAACAGCGCGTCGAGCTCCTCGTTCACGAACTTCCTGAAGTTCCTCCTGGTCTCGACGACAGGCATCGCCGTCGTCCCCGCCTGCATCAATCCCGCGAGGAAGAGCGGACGGTACTCGGACTCGTTGAGAAGCGTCGCGCCCCAGAAGTCCTTCTCGACCTTCTTCGCTCCGACGAGGAAGATCCTCCCCGCTCCGAGCGTCGCGAGCTGCGGCATGAGTCGCTTCATCGCCCTCGGACGCGGAGGCGCGAGCACGAGGTCGCACCACGGCGCGAGCGACGGCTCGCCGTGGCTGACCCTCACCGTGACCGTGCGTCCGTCGATGCGCTCGATGACGGAGGTCCCGATCGGACCGTCCACCTCGCCCGTCTTGAGCGCCTGACCGACCTCGCCGTGCAGGAACGAGAGGACGTGCTCCGCCCTCTCTCCGCCGAACGTCGCGAGTCCGTCGACGATCTCACTCTTCTCGAACAGAATCCGATTCATGCGCCTTCAACAGCATCTTCGCCCTTGCATTGCCCTTTCGCGCGGCACGCCTGAGCCAGATCATCGCCGACTCGACGTCCTTCTCCACTCCGCGCCCCTCCAGATAGCATTCCGCCACCATCGTCTCGGACGGCGCGTGTCCCTTGTCCGCCGCCATCTTCGCCCACACGAACGCCTTGTGCTCGTCGCGCTCCACGCCGATTCCGTTCCTGTAGCAGAAGGCGAGGTTGTTCATGGCGCTCGGATGCTCCTCCTCGGCGGCCTCGGTGAAGAACTTCGCCGCCTTCACGGGATCCCTCCCGCAGCCGTAGCCGTACAGGTAGCAGAGCCCCAGCGAATCCTTCGCCCCGAGATGCCCCGCCTCGGCGGCATGGGCGTACCAGCGCACGGCCTCCGCCTTGTTCGTCTCGACTCCCCTGCCGTAGTAGTAGCGTTCCGCGACGTCCGCCTGCGCCTTCGAGTCGCCGGACTCCGCGAGCGCGAGGATCTCGGCGAACGTCCTGGGCTTCGACTGTTCGGCCATCCTCTCCTCGACGAGTTTGACGAATTTCTCGCAGTCGGCGTTCGGGTCGGGCCGTTCGGGAGCGAGCCAGGAAACAGCGAATCTAACGGCGACGGCAAGGACTAAAGCGGCGGCGACGTAAGGGAGAATACGTCCCCAGCGGCTCCCGACGACGGCGTTCGCGAGCTCCACGGCGTCGGCGTAGCGTTCCTCAGGATCCTCGTGCGTAGCCTTCCGGACGACCGTGCGGAGGCGGTGCGGCAGGCGTCCGCCGGCCGCGGACTTGAGGATCTTCCCTATCGAGAACACGTCGCTCCTGACGGATGCCGTGCCGTCGATGAGCTGCTCGGGCGCCGCGTAGCCCTTGGTGCCGACGCCGTGCCGCCCCTTCTCGCCGATCTTCGTGACGAGTCCAAGGTCCGCGAGGACCAGCTCCCCGTTCTTTCTCGCGAGTATGTTGGTCGGCTTGAGATCGCAATGGACGTAGCCGGAGTCATGCAGTTCGTCGACGGCCAATGCGAGATCTACCGCGAAGTCCCTGGGATTCTCCACTGGGAAAAGAACGGGCTGCAGATATTCCATCACGTACCAGGGACTGCCGTCGTACGTTCCCGAACCGAGGAAGCGCGGAATCGACGAAACGGAAAGCGAACCCATAACCTCCATCTCGCGCATGAAACGCTCGCGGTACTCGGGCTTGCCGTTGACGAGAAGCTTGAGGGCGGCCTCCGCGTCCATCTTCGTCCCGGTGACGCGATAGACCTCGGCAGATCCTCCGGCACCCACGAACGCGGCGACCTTCCAGTCCCCCACGACCGTGCCAAGCGGAAGACGTCCGCCGCCGTATGCCTTGCGGACCTCGCGCTTCGCCAGCAGGTTCTCGATCGAGAGGTCCATCTCAGCGCCGCCACGTCTTCTTGATTACGGGCTTCGGCCTCCCGCCGCCGTATCCGCGACCTCCGCCGTACCCGCCGCCATAGCCGCCGCCGCCGTATCCGCGACCTCCGCCGTACCCGCCGCCGTAGCTTCCGCCACCATAGCCAGGACGCGAGTAGCCGCCGTATTCTCCGTACGCCGCCTGTACGTTGCGGCGCTCCGCGAGTTCGGGCGGAATCTCCTTGATGAATTCGGACTGCTCGATCGGGTATATTCCGCCATCGGACATCTGGCGCATGATCGGCGTGAAGTACGCAAGAACATCCCTGGCGCGCGTCGTCGCGACGTAGAACAGGCGACGCTCCTCGTCGATGCGTCCGTCCTCGGCGGACTTGGCGGACGGGAACAGACCATCGCTGCACCACGGTATCAGGACGACGGGCCATTCCATGCCCTTTGCCTGGTGGATCGTCGAAAGCGTCATCGCGTCCGCTTCGGGATCGTTCCTGCGCGCGTCGAGGTTCGTCATCAGCGCCACGTCGTTGAGGAATCCCGCGAGTCCGTTCTCGGCACCCGCGATCTGCGCCGCGAGTTCCTTGAGGTCGTTGAGCCTGTCCTCGGCGTCAACCTCCTCCAGCTCCTCCCTGAGACGGTCCTCGTAGAAGAAGTCCGTGAAGTCCGTAATGAGTTCGCCGGTCTCCTCCGCCTCGAGATGCTCGCCCGCGCGCTCGAACGCCTTGACGACGAGGTCGTACTGCGGGATCGCGCGCTTCGCGAGCATGCCCCTGAGGACGGACCTGCTGGCCGGGCTCTGCGGAGCGAAGCTGCCGCCGAGCCCTGCCCAGTACCTGCGGGCGCCCGTCTCGCCTACTCCCGGGAGGAGAGTCGCGAACCTGATGAAGGAGAGTTCGTCGGTGGGTTTGACGAGAAGACGCAGATAGGCCAGGACGTCCTTGACGTGGACGCGCTCGAATACGCCGAGACCGGACGTGATGTGGTGCGGGACGCGCATTCGCGCGAGGAGCATCTGTATCTCGATGGACTGGAAGTGGCTCCTGTAGAGGACCGCGATGTCGCGCCACCTGTATCCGTTGGACCTCGCCTCCGTGACTAGCCTGTATATCTCGTTCGCCTGCGCCCTTCCGTCGAAGACCTTCACGATTTCGGGACGGAGTCCCACGCCGCCGGTGCGCGTCGGCTTCAGCTGCTTCTCGAACTGGTTCGGCGCATCTCGCATGACGACGTTCGCGACGTCGAGGATTCCGGAAAGAGACCTGTAGTTCCGCTCGAGCTTGACGATCCTGCAGCCGGGCCAGCGGTTCGGAAACTCCATGATGTTCTCTATCTTCGCGCCGCGCCACGTGTAGATGCACTGGAAGTCGTCTCCGACCGCCATGATGTTGCGGTGCTTCGCGGCCAGGATGTCCGTGAACTCGGCCTGGAGTCCGTTCGTGTCCTGGTATTCGTCGACCAGGATGTGCAGAAAGTGCTCCTGCAGGAGCTCGCGTATCCGGTCCGCCTCCTTGAGGAGCCGCAGTCCGTTGACCAGCAGGTCGTCGAAGTCCATGACGCCTAGCTCGCCCTTGCGCTTCGCGTACTTTTCCGCGAGGGCGGCGATGTCCCCCGGCTCGAATCCCGCGGCCTTCGTCTGCCAGCGCTGCGCGATGGACTCGACGCTCCGGCCCTCGTTCGCGGCCTCGCTTATCATCTTGAGGACGACTTCCTTCTTGACGAAGTCCTTCGGATTCGCGACGGACGCCTTGATGAGCTCGCCCATCAGCTTCTTCTGGTCGTCCTCGTCGATGATGCTGAAGTCCGGCCTGTATCCGATGAACGATCCGTACCGGCGGAGAAGCCTCGCGCAGATCGAGTGGAACGTCCCGGACCATATCGATGCGACTTCGGGTCCGACGACCTTCGCCGCCCTTTCGCGCATTTCGCGCGCGGCGCGGTTCGTGAACGTGAGGAGAAGTATCCGCTCCGCCGGAACACCCTGCTCGACGAGGTACGCGACGCGGTGGACGAGCGTGCGCGTCTTGCCGGTCCCGGCCGCTGCAAGGACGAGCAACGGGCCGTCACCTGCTGTCGCGGCAGCGCACTGTTCTGGGTTGAGCAGCTGTGAGAAGTCGGTCATCGGTCACTTGACGGAGGACGGCTTCGCGTCGCTGGGCATTCTCCAGTCTCCGCGCGGCGAAAGGTTGAGACTGCCGACCTTGGGCCCGTCCGGCATCGAGTTGCGCTTGAACTGCTGCGTGCTGAAGCGGCGGAGGAAGACGTCGAGCCACTTGTCGACGACGGTTTTCGAATAGACTCCCCTGAAGGCGATTGAAGCCAGCAGGGACATCTTCTCCTTCGACGCGCCGCGCCTGACGAAATGGTACAGGAAGAAGTCGTGGAGCTCGTAGGGACCGACCTTGTCCTCGGTCCTCTGCGAGATCCTGCCGTCCTTCCCGGCGGGCAGGAGTTCCGGCGAGACGGGCGTCGCGAGGATGTCCAGGAGAGCCTTCGCGATCTTAGCGGCGCCCCTGGACGACCTGCATCCGCTCGTCGCGTACCGTTTGACGATGTACCTTACGAGCGTCTTGGGAACGCCCGCGTTGACGCCGTACATGGACATGTGGTCGCCGTTGAACGTGCACCATCCGAGCGCGAGCTCGGAGAGGTCGCCGGTCCCGACGACGATCGCGTCGTGCTTGTTCGCCTCGTCCATGAGGATGTACGTACGGCCGCGCGCCTGTGCGTTTTCGTAGGTGATGTCGTGGACGGACTCGTCGCGACCGATGTCCGCGAGGTGACGGCGCGTCGTCTCGGCGATGTCGATCGTCTCGAGCGGAATCCCGAAGCCCTCCGCGAGAAGCTCGGCGTTGCCCCTGGTGCGCTCCGAGGTTCCGAAGCCGGGCATGGTGAAGACGTGGATGCCCTTCCTGTCGAGTCCGAGTCTGTCGAAAGCCTCGATGCAGACGAGCAGCGCGAGCGCGGAGTCGAGTCCGCCGGAAAGTCCGAGGACGACGTTCCTGCATCCGATCGCCTCGAGCCTCGTCGCGAGTCCCGTCGACTGAATCGCGAGAATCTCCTCGCAGCGTGCGTCGCGGTCCGCCTCCTCGTCGGGAACGAACGGATGCGGATCGACCGCGCGCATCAGGACAGCACGCGGCTTTGCGGCGCGCACCGGCGCCTCTGCGACGCGAACGGGATCCGCATTCGCCGCCGCGACCCTGAAGGCATAGTTGCCGCTGCGCTCGAAATCGAGATAGGAGACGTCCACGTCGGCGATCGTCAGCGTCTCGCCGCGGACGAACCTCTCGCCTTCCGCGAGAAGCGTTCCGTTCTCGGCGACGAGCGTGTGTCCGCCGAACACGAGGTCGGTCGTCGACTCGCCGACTCCGGCGCCTGCGTAGACGTATGCCGCAATGCAGCGGGCGGACTGTCCGGCCACGAGCGAGCGGCGGTATTCGGTCTTGCCGACAAGCTCGTTCGAGGCGCTGAGGTTGAGGATCACGTTCGCCCCGCCGAGCGCGAGTGTCGTCGAAGGCGGGTTCGCGGACCACATGTCCTCGCAGAGCTCGATGCCGACGACGGCGCCGTTCAGCAGCGTGAACGCGAGGTCGTTGCCGAACGGGATTCCGTCAATCTCGCATTCGGTCGCGTCGAGAGCGCTCGCGAACCAGCGCGCCTCGTAGAATTCGTGCGTCGTGGGCAGATACGTCTTCGGGACGAATCCGACAACCCTGCCGCCGGCGACGAAGGCCGCGCAGTTGAAGATGCGTCCCGAGACGCGGACGGGGAGTCCCACCGCGAACGCCGGGCAGCCGGGCTTCGCGGAAGCCTTCGCGAGCTTCCTGAGACCGGCGAGACTGTTCTCTAGAAGATCGGGACGGTAGAAAAGATCGCCGCAGGTGTAACCCGTGATCGCGAGCTCCGGGAACACGACGAGATCGACACCCTTCCTGGCGGATTCTCCCAGCAGTCTGAGGATGCTGGCGACATTCCCGGCGACGTCCGCAGGCCTCACACGCGGCACGGCCGCCGCAACTCTGATGAAGTCGTTCATTTCTCGCGCTTAGGAAACTGGTGGGACCGCCGGGAATCGAACCCGGAACCTACGGTTTAGGAAACCGTCGCTCTGTCCAGTTGAGCTACGATCCCACTTGGAAGTTAAGTAGATGGTATTATATCATTTTGACCCGCCTCGGGTCAATCAGCGGGTGCGATTGCGAACAGTTGAACCCAATTGCTGACATAGGCGGGATCCGGGGTCTTGTCCCGACCTGCTCGCCCGACCCGCAGTTCGCGGGCACCCC
>JAFONM010000014.1 GCA_017418445.1 Kiritimatiellia bacterium | reverse complement strand
TGTCAAGGCGGCGGACGGAGGGATCGACCCGAGCCTCTTTTTCGACGACGACGGCAAGGTCTACTGGACGGCGACCATGCCCGCGCGCAAGCCGAATCGTGAGGGGCACATCGAGATATACGTGCAGGAGATCGACCTTGCCTCCGGCCAGCTCGTCGGGCGGCGCGAATACATCACCGACGGCGTCTTTCCCGGGGCGCAGTGGGCGGAGGGGCCGCATGTCTACAAGAAGGACGGAGTGTACCGTCTCGTGATCGCGGAGGGAGGCACGGGCTTCAACCACGCGGCGACGGCGCTCAAGTCGAAGAGCGTGTGGGGCCCGTATCTGCCGCAGAAGACAAACCCGCTCGTCACGCGCCGCGACCGCGGGAATGCGAGCCCGCTTCAGGCGACGGGACACTCCGACATAGTCGAGGCGCGCGAAGGCGGCCTCTACGCCGTCTTCCTCGGGAAGCGACCGATAGGAGACGACCGGCGCGTCACGCTTGGACGCGAGACGTTTGCGTGCCGCGCTGAGTGGAAGGACGGAGAGCTCGTGTACGACGACGCGCATCTGATCGAGGGGCGAGTCGTCACGCCCGAGGAGGAGTGCCGCGTCAAGGCGAAAGGGCGCGCGTTTCGCGTCAGGCGGCTGAGGGGTTTTGCGTTCGACGAGACGCTTGCGGACGCGAAGGAGGGCGACGGGATCGTTCTCTGGCGCAGCGCGCACGGGTACATACTCGTTGAGCGCCGTGCAGACGGAGTCCATCTTGTCGTCAGCGACGCGGAGGGGCTGCACGAGCGCGGCTTTGCACCACACGTCGGCGAAGGCGTTTCGCTTAGGCTTGTCTCTCGCGACGGACTTTCCGTTGGCGCATACGCCGGCAAGGAGCTTCTCGGCGAAGTCTCGACCGCCTGCGTGTCGGATGCGGGGCGGCACACGAATTTCAACGGGCTTGGGATCGGCAGAACGGAAAGGCCGGGGAAGTAAGGCGCCGCTGCGCCCCTGTCCTCGCCTTCACTGGCCGGATGTGCAGTTCCGGCACGTTCACCGCGAGGTCGGGGAATTTGGTATAATACGCAGCCAAGATATGAGCAAGAAGAAGAACGAAAACGATAGCGAGAAGGCACCGCCCAGCCTGTTCGACAATTTGGACCTGTTTGCGGACCTGCCGAAGGAGACGACCAAGGAGACGGAGAAGAAGGGCGGGGAGAAGAAGTCCGAGCCCGTGATACCGAATACCGTCACCAAGGGACTTACCGGTTCGGGTCCGATGAGGGATCTCTTCGATTTCAATTTCAGGCAGTATTCCGCCTACGTCATCTGCTCCCGCGCGATTCCTGCGATCGAGGACGGCCTCAAGCCAGTCCAGCGCAGGATCATGCACGCACTCTACGAGCAGGATGACGGAAGGTACACCAAGGTCGCGAACATCGTCGGTCAGACGATGCAGTACCATCCGCACGGCGACGCCTCGATCGGCGACGCGATAGTCGTCCTCGCGAACAAGCTCTGGGGCAAGGGCAAGGGCTACCTCATCGACGGACAGGGCAACTACGGCTCGCTCCTCACCGGAATGCCGCACGCCGCGGTCCGTTACATCGAGTGCCGCCTCACTGAGCTCGCGAAGAAGGAAGTCTTCAATCCGAAGACCACCAGCTACGTAGACAACTACGACGGACGCAAGAAGGAGCCCGTCTACCTGCCGGCGAAGATTCCGCTTCTCCTGATGCTCGGCGCCGACGGCATCGCGGTGGGACTCTCCACGGCGATACTCCCGCACAACTTCATCGAGCTTCTCGAGGCCGAGATGGCGATCATCCAGAAGAAGCCGTTCGAGGTCTTTCCGGACTTCCAGCTCGGCGGAATCATGGACGCCTCCGAGTACCAGGACGGACTCGGCAAGGTGAAGATCCGCGCCAGGATCGAGAAGGAGGACAAGTCGAAGCTCGTCATCACGGAACTTCCGTGGGGCGAGACGACTGACTCGATAGCCGCGTCGATCGAGGACGCGATCAAGAAGAAGAAGGTTCCCGTAAGGAAGCTCCACGACCTCACGAGCGACTCGGTCCGCATCGAGCTCGAGCTCCAGACGGGCGCGACGCAGGAGAAGGCGATCGTCGCCCTCTACGCGTTCACGACGTGCGAGAAGTCCATCTCCTCGCGTCCGATAGTCCTCGACGAGGGACGTCCGAAGCTCATGAAGGTGAGCGACATACTGAGGAGGAACGTCGACCGCCTGCTCGCGCTCACGAAGCGCGAGCAGGAGATAAGGCTCGGCGAGCTCGACGACCTCTTCCACGCGCGCACGCTCGACCGCATCTTCATCGAGGAGCGCATCTACAAGCGCATCGAGAAGGAGAAGACTATGGAGGGGATACTCTCCACCGTCAAGGCGGGATTCGCCCCGTTCAGGAAGGAGCTGCGCCGTCCCGTCGTGGACGAGGACGTCGAGCGGCTCCTCAAGCTGCAGATCCGCCGCATCTCCCAGTTCGACATAGACAAGAACCGCCAGGAGATCGACAACATCCTCAAGGACGAGGACGCGGTCCGCTACAACCTCGCGCACCTCCGCGCGTTCACCGTCGCGTACCTGAAGGGACTCGTCAAGGAATACAAGAAGCGCTATCCGCGCTGCACGCAGATAGTCGGCGCGTTCAAGCAGGTGGACGTGAGGGCCATCACCGCGAGCGAACTCACCATCAGGTGGGACAAGGAGAACCACTACATCGGATCGGGGATCCGCGGCGGCGACGAGATGTTCAAGTGCTCCTCGCTCGACGAGCTCATCCTCGTCTGGAAGGACGGGCGATTCAGGAAGGTGCAGCCCGAGGACAAGATCTTCGTGGACAAGGACCTCCTTGCGGTCATCCGCTACGACCAGGAGAGGAACCGCGACGACGACTGGACGTGCGTCTACGAGGAGGGCGGATACGGCTTCAGCTACATCAAGCGCTTCAGCTTCGGCGGACTGATCCGCAACAAGGAGTACCGCCTCGCGCCGGAGAAGCCGAAGTCGAAGCTCCTCTTCTTCCAGCGGGGATGCCCCGACGTCCTGTACGTGAAGTACAAGCCGGCCAAGGGACAGAAGATACACCAGCAGTACTTCCTTCCGAAGGAGAAGACGGACCGCATCAACCGCGAGACCGGCAGGACGGAGAAGAAGGACGTCGTCGAGATCCGCGGAGCCGGCACGAAGGGCAAGCAGCTGACCACGAAGGCGATCGCACGCGTCTCCGGCGCGAAGGGATCCTGGTGGGACGAGCGCGAGCCGGAGTCCAAGGGAATCCTGGACTAGCCGCTAGCTTCCGCGGAACTTCTGCCATTCGCGGAGGGTGAAGCCCGTCTCGCGCTTGAAGATGCGGCGGAAGGTCGTGTCGGATTCATACCCGCACTGTGCCGCGACGGCGTCGAGCCGCATGAACGGATTCAGGAGCAGATGCTTCGCGTGTGCGATGCGCACCGATATTATCTCTTCCTGTATCGTGTTGCCGGTCGCCTCGAGGAAACGCATTTCCGCAAGGCGTCTCGAGTAGGGGAAGAGCTTCAGCACCTCGCCGGGCAGGAGCGGACCGAGCGCCTTCGCGCGTATGTACTCCGCCGCCTTGAGGACGTTGCGGTCCGTTCTCATGAAGAGTCGCGAGGAGTTGCGGCGCGCGAAGCCGATCGGCGGAATGGACGCGATCGTGTTCGCCCCGCGTCCCTCGAGGAGGTCGCGCAGCATCTCCGCCGCGCGCACGCCCGATTCCCGGAAGTCAAGCCTGATGCTCGAGAGCGTGGGATCCGACGAGTCGCAGAGGTTCGCGTTGTCGTCCACGCCCACGACCCTGCATTCGAACGGAACCTGGATTCCCGCGACGCGGCAGGCGCTCACGACGTCCAGTCCCACGTGGTCGTTCGCCGCCATGATTCCGCACGGCTTCGGGAGCGACTGGAGCCACGGGACGAGTCCGCTCTGGAATTCGTGGGTGTCGTGGTGGATGCGCGAAGGTCTGAACGACACGAGAGTCTTCCCGTGTTCCGAGAGGAGGCGTGAAAGGTGCTGGCGGCGGTTCTCGCTCCACAGCCTGAAGCTGGGCCATGGAACGAATCCGTAAGACGCGCAGTCTCCTCCCAGGAGCTCCTTCGCGGCGAGCTCGGTCACCGCGGAACTGTCTGTGATGACGGAGGGAAAGCGCTCAAGCGCGTCTTTGGAGAAGCAGTCGAGGATCACGGTGTCGCGCGGGGAGAAGAGCCTGGCGTCGAATTCATCCACGCTGTCGTTCACCGAAAGTATCGTTCCGATCGGATGCCAGAAGTTCTTCAGGTCGCGGAGTTTTTGCTCGCCGATCTTTTCGCCGAACACCTGCACTGTCCACCCCGCCTTCTTCGCGACGGATGTGATTCCTTCGAGACGGAGAAGCGAGGCGTACTGGTCCATGTGCTGGAATAGCAGGATTGTATCCATTTTCGGCGCAAAGTTTATCAAAAATTTTGCCACTTCGCAACCGGATAACTTATTCTTGCGCAATCGGATAACACATCGTCCCGCCAAATGATACAATATGGGCATACTTATTTCCCCCCCTACGGGCGCGCGGTGCTTAGCCGCGCGCTCTTTTTCTTTCGGTGGAATTTCTTGTCGAGGGTCAAAATAAAAAAATACAATACATCTTTCATTTTTTCCGTTTGGTGGACTCGGCGTCATTTTGCTAAAATATGCGACAATAGCATTGGCAAAATTGTACAACATTGATTGATGGTCTGACGACATGAAGAAAAGGATAGCTCTATTGGTCGCGGCGCTTGTCGGCGCCGCTGCATTCGCAAAGCCCGTGGAATGGGAGTTCCCGCGCATGGGGAGTTGCCACGAGGGTATTGCCTTTGGCGATGGAAAGACCGGCGTTCTCGTCTGGGGCGGCGGAAATGAGATTCGCCTCACCGTCGGACGCGCCGACCTATGGGACCACCGAGGCGGATATTCCTGGACTCCAGAGCAGAGCTACACGAACATCGTCGCGGCCGTCCATTCTGGCGACAAAGACCGCCTCTACGGCCTCTTCAAGAAGGACACCCCGAAGGGCCAGCCGCGCAACCCCTACATGCTCCCGCTCGGCCGCGTCGTCGTCACGCTCAAGGACGGGTGGCGCCTCGAGCGCGGCGAGCTCGACACGTCGACGGGACTCGGCCGTCTCGAGCTCTGGTATCCGGCGATGAGGAAGGGCGACGGAACCGCCTTCGCTGAAATCGCGATGTCGAAGAATGACGGCGGCGTCTTCGCGATGAAGTTCCCGGAGGGCGTCGGATTCGATGCAAAGGCGATTCCCGCGACCGAATTCTCCGTCTACGAGCAGAAGCTCAAGCCGCTTGGCTTCGAAAAGGCGAGGGTGTTCGACGGCGCGGTTCCTGACGCAGGCGGCTTCAGGTGGAAGCTTCCCGCGGACGATCCGGTGTGGCTTTCGTGGGCGAAGAAATCCGGCGTCGTCGCGATCAAGACAGGGCGGGGCGACAAGGTTGTCGCGGATGTCCGCATGACGGCCGCTTTCGACACTGTCGCGAAGGAGTCGCGCGAATACTGGGCGAAGTTCTGGGCGGAGGGTGCGCGCGTGAAGGTGCCGGATCCGGTGATCCAGCGAATCTACGACTACGGCATGTACCGCTTCGGCGCGATGACCGATCCGGACGGCGTTCCGGCGGGGCTCCAGGGCGTGTGGCTCGAGGACGACAGGCTCGTTCCGTGGAACGGCGACTACCACTTCAACATCAACGTGCAGGAGTGCTACTCGCCCGCGTACCGCGGCGGGCATTTCAAGAACCTGCTGCCGCTCTTCAGGATGGTCCTTTCGTGGCGGCCGCTTCTCAAGGACAACGCGAGGAAATTCGTCGGCATCGACAATGGCTATGTTCTTCCCCACTCCGTCGACGACAGAGGCGTCTGCATCGGCGGATTCTGGACCGGCACAATCGACCACGGCTCTACGGCGTGGGTCGCCGCGATGATGATGAGGTACGTCCGCTATTCCGGCGACGTCGAGTTCCTCAAGTCCGGCGGCTACGACTTCATGAAGGGCGCGATGAACGTCTACCGCGCGATGATGGAGGAGCGCGACGGCAGGCTTTCGATTCCGCTCGGGCCCTCTCCCGAATGGGGCGGTTCGGAGGTCAGGAAGGCGGTCGGACGCGATCCGTCCTTCCAGCTTGCGGCGGCGCACCGCCTCGCGAGGGACCTCGTCGACGCGGCGAAGCTCCTCGGCGAGGAGCCCGATCCGATGTGGCTCGACGTGGAGAGGCGCCTCCCGCAGTTCTCGTCGTCCGACGGCGAGGTTGTCGAACTCTTCCTCGGCCAGAGGCTCACGGAGTCCCACCGCCACCATTCGCACCTCGCCGGATTCTTCCCGTTCGACACGATCGACGTCGAGGCGAACGGCAAGGTCGTCTACGGTTCCTACATGAACTGGGTGTGGTGCGGGAAGGGCATGTGGACCGGCTGGTGCGTCCCGTGGGCGTCCATCCTCAACACGCACTTCGGATACGACCGCGCGGCGGTCGGGATGCTGCTCGACTGGGACAGGTATTTCTGCGACGACGGACACGGCTCGCACCACAACGCCGTGTTCGACGGCTTCACCTGCTTCAACCGCGGGATGAACATCATGCAGATGGACGGACAGTGCGCGGCGGCGACGGCAGTGATGGAGCTTCTCGCGCACGAGGTGAACGGCAGGGTCGAGTTCTTCAGGGGATGTCCGCCGGAGTGGAAGGACGTCTCGTTCGAGAACCTCGCGCTGTCCGACGGAACGCGCGTCGACGGCAGGCGCGTGAACGGCAAGGCGACGGTAACGCCCCACAGGGCGAAGTGACTTTACAAAAACGAAAGGAAGTGATGGCATGAACGGTTGCATGAAGTTCCTGTCGGCGACGGCCGCTGCGGTCATGGCCGCGGGAGTCTCGGCGGAGACGATGGAGCTCGCCGAGTTCGGCAGGGTGAACGTCGTGGACACGATCGACTGCACGAAGACGGACCATGGATTCGCGGAGTATCCCGCGGGCGCCAGCAAGGTCGTCGAGGTGCTCGGCTCGCAGTGCCGCGAGCTGAAGCCGCAGAAGGGCGAAGCCTCGTTCTTCAAGTACCGCCTCGGCAAGGGCAAGGGGCTCAGGGGCGGCGGATCCTACGTCGTCGTCGTCGAGTATCCGGAGGACGTCTCCCGCAACTACACGATCTACAACAACGCCTACCACATGCACCGCTCGTTCGCGACCGGACTCTGCGTCGGCGACGCCTACCAGGCGAGGATCGTGTGGAACCACGAGGAGGTCGTCGACTATCCGCTTTCCGGCAGGTGGGAGAAGTGGACCGTCTTCACGTCGCTCTTCGACCACCACTCCTCGATGGACGCCGCGGGCAGGCTAGGCAAGCTCGACACGAAGGACGACACCGGCTTCGACATCGCTCTCCTCAACTATCCGATCGAGCACGGACCGATGAGCGCCGGCGTCTGCGCGAAGAGGATCATCCTCTGCGAGATTCCGGACGAGGAGAAGATCTACGTCAAGATCAACTATCCCGACAGGCGCCTCCCTCGCCGCCACCTCTTCTGGCGCGAGGAGATGAGCGACAACGGGGCGATCCAGGGCAAGGACGGCGACAGGCAGTGCGACGACCACCTGGACTGGTTCCGCGAGCACGCGCGCCAGATGAAGTTCCTCGGCATGAACACGTTCTGCAAGGAGATGCTCGAGTTCGGACACAACCAGCACTGGGATCCGGACTGGAAGGCCGGCAGGCCCGGCGGCAAGCCCAGAAACTGGATGTGGGGTTCGTCCGAAAGCTGGATCTGGGAGAAGACCGTCAAGCTCATGGCGGACTACGGCTTCGACATCATCCCCTACTACGAATACGGCGGCGCGAACGGACAGGGCCCGAGCATGGGTCCGAAGAAGCGCGCCGAACCTCTGGGGTATCCGAAGGTCAAGGACTACACGCACATCTGGTGGTCTGAGAAGCTCCGCGTCGACGTCACTGACAAGGACGCGCAGGACGAGTTCAAGTACATCCTCGACGGAACTGTCCTCCGCTTCAAGGACGAGCTTCCGCACTTTGCCGGAATCTGGATCCGTCCGCGTCCCGCGCAGATGGCGGTGAGCTTCTCCGACGCGACGCGCAAGCGCTTCGGCAGGGAGGCGAACGAGGGCGTGACGCCTTCGCGCGACGACCTCCGGAAGGACAAGAGCCTGTACGAGAAGTACATCGGCTGGTGGGGGGAGAAGCGCGCCGAATGGTGCGTCATCATGCGCGACTACCTCGAGAAGGGCGGCGTGAAGGATCCGATGGTGTTCATGACCGGCGACGTCAACGAGCCGGGACGCGGACCCGACTTCGACGGCTTCCCGTGCGAGAAGCCGGATGAATGGACGAAGGCCTGCAAGGCGGCGGGAATCAAGGCCCCCTCGAAGTACTGCACCCCGCAGGAGATCGCGGACGCGCACTGCTACCTCGCGGGCGAGAAGAAGCCGGCCGGCACGTGGGGGCAGTGGGAGTGGCAGCATGCCGTCCCGGGCGACGATCCCGAGCACTACCGGGACCTGAAGGACGTCTGGCTCACGACGGCGTTCAACCGCCTCTACACGACGCTCGATCCCGAGCTCTTCGACGCGTACCGCAACGCCAACGGGACGGTCACGATGATCCGCCACTACTCGCTCAACGAGCACATGATGTGGTTCAAGGACAGGGACGGGGACGGCAAGGAGAAGGCCATCCTCGGCTATGCCGTCAGCGACGTCGAGCGCTCCGGTCGCGCCTGCATGGCTGCGGAGATCAACGCGATGGCCTACGGCGATCCCGTCAACATCGGCTACCTGATGGGCTACAACTTCGGACGCGGATTCCCGGACGCCGTGCGCGACTTCAACAGGAACTTCCTCGCTCTGCCCGCCATGCCTTCGAAGGTCGTGAAGGGCGCCTGCGACAGCCCCGACGTCTTCCTCCGCGAGATCGACTGCTCGAAGGTCGTCCCCGGCAAGAAGTACTATGCGCTGGTTCACACCGGACGCACGCCTAAGGATGGCGTCGTCGTCAGGTTCCCCGGCTCGCCCG
The DNA here is from genome assembly GCA_017418445.1 of Kiritimatiellia bacterium. Taxonomy (GTDB): domain Bacteria; phylum Verrucomicrobiota; class Kiritimatiellia; order RFP12; family UBA1067; genus UBA1067. The sequence continues at coordinate 12,431 of JAFONM010000014.1, read as the reverse complement.
CGACCATCAGGCTCGCGGCATGGGACAAGTCCGTCAAGACTGACGGAGGGTCCGTCAAGCTGACGATGAAGCCCTGGCAGCTCCTCGCGTTCGAGCTCTGACAGCAGATGGGCCGGGCGAACTTCAAGCTCCGTTCAAAGTTCAAGCCCACCGGCGACCAGCCGGAGGCCGTCGACGCATTGTATTCGGGACTCGCGAGGGGCGAGGACCGTCTGGTCCTGCAGGGCGTAACCGGATCCGGCAAGACGTTCACGATGGCGAATCTCATCGCGAAGTGGGGACGCCCGACCCTCGTCCTTTCGCACAACAAGACGCTCGCCGCGCAGCTCTTCTCGGAGCTCAGGGAGTTCTTCCCCGAGAACGCGGTCGAATACTTCATATCCTATTACGACTACTACCAGCCCGAGGCGTACATTCCGCAGACGGACACGTACATCGAGAAGGACGCCGCCATCAACGATGAGATCGAGCGTTACCGGCTCGCGGCGACGAACGCGCTCATCGCGCGCGAGGACGTCATCGTCGTTTCGTCCGTGAGCTGCATCTACGGGCTCGGCGAATCGGACGAGTACCGCGATCTCGCGGTACGGATCGCCCCGGGCCCGACGAAGCGCTCGGACCTCGTCTCGAGGCTCGTCGAGGCGCAGTACGCGAGGAACGACTTCGAGTTCGCGCCCGGCGTGTTCAGGGTCCGCGGCGACACGGTGGACATCTTCCCCGCCTACGAGACGAAGGCGATGAGGGTGGAGTTCTTCGGCGACGAGGTTGACTCGATACGCGAGCTCGATCCCGTCACCGGCAGGTGCGGCGTCTCCATGCCGGCCGCCGTAGTCACGCCCGCGAAGCAGTTCGTGATGGGCAAGGACAGGCTCGAGGCGGCGTTCGGCAGGATAGAGTCCGAACTCGACGAGCGTCTCAGGTTCTTCGCCTCGAAGAACAAGCTCCTCGAGGCGCAGAGGCTCCGCGAGAGGACCGAGTACGACATCGAGATGATGCGCGAGCTCGGCTATTGCAACGGGATCGAGAACTATTCGCGTCCGCTCACGGGACGCCCTGCGGGAAGTCCGCCCGAGTGCCTCGTCGACTACTTCCCGGACGACTTCCTCACGATCATCGACGAAAGCCACGTCGCGATTCCGCAGCTTCGCGCGATGTACAACGGCGACCAGGCGCGCAAGTCGAAGCTCGTGGACTACGGGTTCCGCCTGCCGAGCGCAAAGGACAACCGCCCGCTCAGGTTCGACGAGTTCAACGCGAAGGTCCGCCAGATAGTATACTGCTCCGCGACTCCCGGCGACTACGAGTACGGAGAATCGAAGACCGTCGCGGAGCAGGTCCTTCGTCCGACGGGACTCCTCGATCCGGAGATCGAGATAAGGCCGCTCTCGAACCAGATAGACGACCTGATCGCCGAGTGCCGCAAGGTCGCGGCGGAAGGGGACCGCGTCTTCGTGACTACGCTCACCAAGCGGAGCAGCGAGGACCTGACGCAGTACCTGAGGGAGACCGGAATCAGGGTCGAGTACCTCCACAGCGGCATCGACGCGATAGAGCGCGTGGAGATACTCCAGCGCCTCAGGAAGGGCGAGTTCGACGTCCTTGTCGGAATCAACCTTCTGAGGGAGGGGCTCGACCTCCCCGAGGTCGCGCTCGTCGCGATACTCGACGCGGACAAGGAGGGGTTCCTCCGCTCGACGACGTCGCTCGTGCAGACGGCGGGACGCGCGGCCCGGCACGTCCGCGGACGCGTGATACTGTACGCGGACCGCCAGACGGACGCGATACGCGACCTTCTCAGGATCACGAAGTCGCACCGCGAAAAGCAGATCGCCTACAACAGGGAGCACGGGATAGTCCCGAAGTCCGTGAAGCGCGAGATAACGGAGTCGACATACCTCTTCAAGTCCGGCAAGTCCGCCAGGTTCGGCGGAATGCCGATCGTGACGGAAGGCGAGGAGCTCATGGCCGAGATGACTCGCGAGATGCTGGAGGCAGCGGACGCGCTCGAGTTCGAGCGTGCGGCGTTCATCCGCGACCAGATCAGGAAACTCAAGAACTGTAAAACAAAGAAGAAGGAGAAGCGTAAATGAAGCTGAAAGGCAAGATGCCAATGCTCGTCGCCGCGACCGCCATTGCGGTTCCCGCGATACTCCCGGCCGAGGCGGCCAGGGGAGACTACAAACCGGTGATCGTGACGCGAGATCTTTCCGATCCCTCGTCGCAGGTTCTGCAGCCGTCTGCCTGGGTGACGGCGTCAGGCACGTGGCGTCCCACGACCGACCGCGCCCCAGGCGCGAAGACGGCGCCCGGCGGATCGAAGGGCATCCACGCCGAGGTGGTGTTCCTCGACGGCAGCTTCAGCTACTGGACGCTGGACTGGAAGGACTGCAAGATTCCGGGCGAGGTGAAGAACCTCTCCTACTGGTCGCGCACGGTCGGCCCCGACAGGGATCCCGATGGCGAGAGCCACGCGTGGCCCGGCGAGATGCACCTCTTCGACACCGGCGTCACCAACGCTCCGTACAAGGGCGGCAAGGAATACAAGATCTCCCTCGGCGCGCCCGACATCAAGAAGGTTCCGCAGGGCACCTGGGTCTTCACGTCGAACGCGATTCCCCAGAGGGTGCTCTCCCAGATGCACATGCCGATCAGCATCGGATCCCTCGCGACATGGCGCAGCGGAGGCGGCGGAGCGAGCCGCACGAACTGCTACGAGCTCTGCGACCTCCGCGTGACGACGGACGTGGGAATGATCCCCGAGAACGAGCGTCCGTGGAGCCTCTCCATCACGATGCCCGTGACGGCCAACGTCTTCTACTACCAGAAGGACAAGCCCCGCTTCACGGTCGCCGCCGGTTCGTGGATCGGTGTCGAGAAGACGATCCGCTGCGAGGCGTTCGTGCAGAAGTACGTCGAGAACACTCCCGGCAACGAGGTCGGACTCGGTCCGAAGATTCCGGTGAACGTTCCCGACATGAAGGTTCTCGACGCCGCTTCCGCGACGACGGAACTTCCCGTCACCGAGCCCGGCGCGTACGTCCTCTCGATCATCGCGCGCGGCATGCCAGAGGAGCGCGTCGAGAAGATGGCCTTCGCGATCGTCCGCGAGCCGCCCAGGCTCACCGAGCAGCAGAAGAAGATGAGCTCCTACGGCATCAACGTCCACGGCGGCACCGACGTCGGCTACGAGAACTTCGCCCGCATCGGAATGTGCTGGGTGCGCGACTACGCGTACAACTTCTTCTGGATGCAGCGCGCCCGCGGCGCCGGACTCTACACCGGCTGGCCGTGGTATCCGAAGATCTACAAGGCCGCCAAGGACAACGGACTCTACACGCTTCCGTGCCTCATGGGCGCGATGAACTACGACGACGTCAACAGGGACAAGGATGCCCCGCGCCTTCCGGACAGCGAGTGGCGCCGCCAGCTTGCCGCGATCTTCGTGAGCGACACGTTCAAGGGCCAGTGCTGCTGGGAGCTCGACAACGAGCGCGACGGACGCGTGTGGCCCAACTCCGAGGAATACGGAATCTGGCACAAGACGTTCGCCGAGGTCCTCCACGCGGTCGATCCGAACGCCTGGGCCGTCATGCAGGGCGCCGCCGGCATCGACCTCGAGGCCGACAAGAGGCACGTCCTCAGCGGCGCATACAGGGAGATCGACGTCCTCAACGGACACCGCTACGCCGGCGGCCAGCCGCCGGAACTCGCGCGCAGCAACTCCAACGCCAACATGACGAAGGGCGAGGAGCCGCCGATGTACCAGCGCGACGTGTGGCGCAACTGGGACCGCATCGGACGCCTTGACGGAAAGGAGCGTCAGCTCTGGATCACCGAGTGGGGCTTCGACTGGCTCGCAGGCTTCGTCAACACGACCTGGGAGCAGGCCGCCTACATGCAGCGCGAGTGGGTGCTGGCCCTCGGCGCCGGCATCGACAAGATGTTCTGGTACTGGTACTACGACAACGCCGAGGACGCGGCGCACGCCGGAGCCTACTACGACGGCATGGGCATGTTCTCGTCGAAGCGCGAGCCGCGTCCCGTCACCGCCGCGTTCTGCGCGCTGCGCGCCGCGCTTCCCGCCGACATGGAATACCTCGGCTGGGCTTCGCTGAGCCCGAACCACATGGCGCACGTTCTGCGCCTTCCCGGCAATTCGCTCGTCGCTCTCGCGTTCAAGGTCGATCCGAAGGGCAGGGACCTCGAGATCGTCGACCCGAAGGCGAAGGAGGTCCGCGACATGTTCGGCGCGACCATCAAGCCCGGCAGCCGCACCCTCAACATCGCTCCGACCTGGTACATAGGACTCGATCCGAACTGCGAGTGGGTCCGCGAGGCGCCGATGGACGTCCTCTCCGACACCTACGTCAGGAACGTCTCCGGCGAGGCGCTCGCGGTCAGGGTCGCCGAACCGTCCAAATACGACTACTCGATCGAGTTCCTCGGCGACGCGGTCGCGAAGGGATGGAAGTCCGTCAGGCGCGACTGGGGCTTCGACGTCATCGGACCCGCGGGCGTCCCGCGCGGCGAGCTCGCGTTCAACGTGGTCGGCAGGAACGGGGACGCCGTCAAGACGGTGCGCGTCGACGTGAACGTCATCCCGCAGGCGTACGCCAAGTCCAATTCCGCGGACTTCGACGGATCCTTCAAGGTCGACATCGTCAACCAGTCCTGCACGAACCGCTCGTTCAACGTTGTCGCCCGGCTCCCGAAGGGCTGGGTCGTCGACCCGGCGGAGCAGTCCACCGGCGACATGGAGCCCTCGAGCCGCAAGACGATCGAGTTCGTCCTCAAGAACGCGACGCCCGCGGTTCCCGCCAGCGAGACGGAGGACATCCCGAAGCTCGAGATCCGCAACAGCGACGGAATGTTCGTCGACTACGCGCCGGTGATTCCGCGCGAGTGGTCCATCCGCAAGGCCTCGAAGGCAGTCAAGGCGGACGGCAGGTTCGACGAGTGGACGGACGACTACCGCATGCCGTCGTGGATGGTCGGTCCGCGCGGCGACAAGGAAGGCTCGAAGTTCTATGCCGCGTGGTCGGAGGACGGATTCTACGCCGCTGTGGACGTCGTCGACTCCACGCGCTCGCCGGGCGACCCGAACTGGTTCTGGCGCGCCCAGGACGAACTCGAGGTCATGATCTCGACCGGCACGCCCGAGTTCAGGGAGGGGAAGCCCTGGGAGCTCCACGACCACCAGTTCATCTTCATGCCGTTCGCCAAGACAGGCGTTGCAGGCGCGGAGGTGGTGCGTCCGTGGGCGTGGCTCTGGAGCAACTGCCAGGGTCAGCCCCACATCTCGTACAACGTCGAGAACTATCCTGGCGACAAGTTCAACATGACCGTCGTCAAGGTCGAGCCGACAAAGAACGGCTACCGCATGGAGTTGTTCGTTCCGAAACAGTACATGCACGACTGGTCGCCGAAGGTCGGCGGCAAGGTCGGATTCGCCTGGCAGATGGCCGTCGGCGGCGAACGCGACAAGCGCGAGTGCTACTGGCCGGCCGGCAAGGGCGAGCAGACCATGAAGCGTCCGTGGATGTGGGGACGCGTGACACTGACGGACGAGAAATAGCGTTACCAGGGGGGAGACCGGCCGCCGGGCGATCCGGCGGTCGGACTTGGCACCCGGGCGAAAGCCCGGGTGTTTTTTTTACACAAAATATTGTATGCTTGCGGTAGACTGTTCCCAAAATATGGTATACTATGCGCCAACAACCTAGGAGAAAAACGCAAAATGAAGAGATTTCTGAGGTCGGTCCTGCCCGCATTCCTGCTTGCCGTTTCGGTTGGACAGATATATGCATTCACCAACTTCTCCGACGAGATAGTGAAGCATGTCTTTTTCGATCAGCTCGCGCAATTCGACGCAGGTTCGCAGGAGTGGCAGGACCTGTTCGCCACGTTTCAGCGCAAAGTGCAGTTCTCCTTTTCCCTCGGAATCTTCTTTCTCGGAATGGGCGCAGCGTTCTTCGGAAAGATCGTAGAGAAGAACATACGCCTTTCCACGATCATAGGAACAGCGCTTTTCCTTTCGGGACTCTGCGTGACGGGCTTGGGCATATCGCTGAAATCCATCGCGCTTATATACATCGGCTACGGATTCCTTGTCGGAACAGGAACGGGCATCATCTACATCTCTCCGGTGAAGACGATGATGCTCTGGTTCCCGGAGCACAAGGCCATCGCCGCGGCATTGCCGATCATCTCGTTCGGACTCGGCTCGACTCTCTCGACGATCGTCTACAAGGGCTTTGGATTCGGCGGCCCCGAATCCCTCTTCTCCATGAGGTTCCTCGGACTCTTCGATTACTTCAAGGTGCCTGAGAATCCGGAGACGATAGCGTCCGTCTTCTACGCCTTCGCCATCTTCTACCTCGTTCCGATGGCCATGGCCGTGTGCCTCCTCAAGAAGCCGAAGCTCGAGGTGCAGAGCTTCGGACACGGCATTCCGGAACTCGAGTTCAAGTACGTCACGCTCGCGAAGGACTCCTTCTTCCTTCGCTCGTGGCTCTTCATGTTCCTCAACATCTCCGCCGGACTCTGCCTCATCCCGCTCGCGAAGCAGATGATGAAGACCGAGGCCGTGGGATACGGCGACGGACTCATCACTGCGGTCGTCGCGATCTCCGGTCTCATGAACGGCGGCGGACGATTCCTTTTCGCATGGTGGTCCGACCGCCTCGCGCGCCGCATCAACATCCTCCTCTTCATCCTCTCCATCTCCGCCGGCGTTATGACGGTCTCGTTCTGGCCGCCGCTCATCGGACTCGCGCTCCTGGTCATCAACGCCTGCTACGGCGCCGGATTCTCCGTCATCCCCGCGATCCTCGCGGACCACTACGGCATGACGAACATCTCGAAGATCCACGGCGCGGTCCTCTCCGCATGGGGCTTCGCCGGACTCGCCGGCAACCAGGCCGCGATGGCGGTCTCCAAGGCGTTCGGCGGCTACGGAGAAGGAGGACACGGCTACGTCGCAGTCGTCGCGATGCTGGTCATCGTCTACCTCGCGAACCTCGTCAACGCATACTCGCTGCGCAAGTCCACGATACGAATCTGACATGGAGAAGGTTGTTATAATCGGTTCCGGTCCCGCCGGACTCACGGCAGGACTGTACGCCGCCCGCGCCAGGCTCTCGCCGCTCGTCGTCGAGGGGATGGAGCGCGGCGGACAGCTCGTCCAGACTCTGCACGTCGCGAACTGGCCGGGACATCCCGGCGTCGCGAAGGGCGCCGACATCGTCGACGCGATGCGCAGGCAGGCGGAGGATGCAGGCGTCCGCTTCAAGATGGACGTCGTGAAGTCCGTCGACTTCTCCGGCGAGGCCAAGAGGCTCTTCACCCTCATGGGCGACGAAATCGAGGCCGAGACCGTCATCGTCGCGACCGGCGCCGGCGTCTCGAAGACGAACGCGCCGGGCGAGGCGAAGTACTTCGGGCGCGGAATCTCGGCGTGCCTCGTCTGCGACGCCGCGTTCTACTCGGGCAGGCGCGTCGTCGTCGTTGGCGAGGGCGCTCCCGCCGTCGGCGCGAAGCGCTATCTCGAAGGCGTCGGCGCAACCGTCGCCGCGGTGCTCGCGCCGTCGGAAATCGCGGAATTCGAAGGCGACGGACAGCGCCTCGCCGGCGTCGCCCTCTCTCCGTCGTCGGCATCCGGATCCGGCACCGTCGCGGCCGACGGGGCGTTCCTTGTCACCGCGCGGCTTCCGGAGACGAAGTTCCTTGGCGGAGCGCTCGAGCTCGATCCGAAGGGACATGTCGTCACGACTGACACCGTCCGCACCTCCGTTCCCGGCGTCTTCGCGGCGGGCGACTGCGCGCGTCCGCGCTACAAGCAGGCCGTCGTCGCCGCGGCGGACGGCGCAATCGCCGCGCTCGCGGCCCAGGAATATCTCTCAAGATGAAAACGACTCGCATTCTTCAGTGTCTCCTGTTCGCGGTCGTCGCTGCCGCGGCGGACGTGTCGGATGCCGCGGAACCTGCCGCGTTCCGCCAGCTCGCACCGGGAGCGGTCCGTCCCGAGGGATGGCTCATGGAGCAGCTTGTGCGGCAGGCGGACGGACTTACCGGACACGCCGAGCAGCTCTACGACGACATCGGCAGCAGCGACTGGCTCACGCGCGCCGGCAGGAAGGGACAGTACGAGTGGGAGCGCGGGCCCTACTACGCGAGGGGACTTCTTGCGCTCGCATGGATTGTCGACGACGCGGCTCTCAAGGAGAAGGCGAAACGCTGGGTCGAGGCGATTCTCGCGGGACAGCTCGAGAACGGGGACTTCGGTCCGAAGCGCGAGAACTGGTGGGCGAACATGCTCGGACTCTACATCGTCCGCGACTGGTATCTGGTATCCCGCGACGGGCGATGCGTGGACTTCGTCAGGCGCTACATCCGATTCCAGCAGTCCGCGCTGAAGAAGAAGGACCTCCATGGAGATTCGGTCTGGGCATGTGCGCGCGGCGGCGACGGGATGGAGGTTTTCCTCGACTTCTACGACATCACCGGCGACGAGGTCTTCCTTGAGGGAGCGAAGCTGTATCTCTCGCAGACCGCGCCGTGGAGCGGATACTACGCGACGGGCGCTGGAAACGAATCGTACCAGGAGCACATCGTGAACTTCAACCAGGGGCTCAAGACCCCCGCGCTCGCCTGGCGCATCACGGGAAGGGCGCTGGACCGCGACGGATATCGCGCGGCGACTGCGCGGGAAGGATGGGCGTTCCGCTACGCGGGGCGTCCCGACGCGATGTACAACGGCGAGGAGCCTCTCTCGGGGCGCAACACCTCGGGCGGAACCGAGCTCTGCGCGCAGGCAGAGCGGATAATCAGCTGTGCGGACGAGATCGCGGTCTTCGCGGACGCGAAGGCCGCGGACGACATGGAGACGGTCGCCTACAACTGTCTGCCGGCGACGCTGACGCCGGACCTTAAGGGGCTCCGCTACTACCTGGCGCTCAACTGTCCTCGCGCTGACAACCGACGTCTCTTCTACGCTCACAATGCGCTGGCGAACTCGATAGTCCCCGGTCCGCATGCAGGCTACGGATGCTGCCGCTCGAACATGCACATCGCCTGGCCGAAGTTCGTGCAGTCCATGTGGATGTCAACGGCGGACGGCGGACTCGCGGCCGTGGCCTACGGGCCGTGCACCGTCACGGCGGAGGCCGCCGGCCGCGGCCAGGTCTTCCGTGTAACGACCGATTATCCGTTCCGCTCCAGGGTGACGATCGAACTCGTCGATGGCGGAGGGGAGTTCCCGCTCCATGCGAGGATTCCGTCCTGGGCGAAGGGCGAGAAGGACGCGGGCACTTTCCGGAAGATCGTTCGGAAATGGACCAGGGGCGATCGTGTGGAGTTCGACTTCAAGTCCGATGTCGTGGTCGAGAAGGGATGGAACTACGATTCGGCGACGGTCCGAAAGGGGCCGCTCCTCTACAGCTGGAACGTCCCCGCCGAGGAGAAGGTGGTCAAGGACTGGGGCGATGGATTCGCGACGAAGGAGCTTTATCCTACGGAACCGTGGAACGTCGCGCTCGTCCTGCCGGAGAAGGGCGGTTCCGCGGCTGGAATCGAGGTTGTGGACGACGGTGCGCCCATTCCCGCGCAGCCGTTCGCATGGAACGCAGCGCCGGTGAAGTTGCGCGTGAAGGGCTGTCATACGGACGAGGTCCGCTGGGGGAATTTCCGCTATGAGGCGGAAGGCAACAGCGTCGAGCCTCCGCCGAGCCCAATCCGCGCGCCGCGCGATTTCCGCACTCTCGAACTCGTCCCCCTCGGCTGCACCCAGACGCGCATCACGTATTTCCCGTGGGCTTCCGCTGGGCTGGAAAGGTAGCCGCCGATCTGGCATAATAGAGGGAGGACTCGGCGCGAAAAACCGTTCCCCCGCGCATTTTTTTTCCAAGTTTGCCATTGCGCTATGCGGGCAAAAAGTGATATACTATATGCTCCATGCCCAAAAACGGGGTGGACGCGGCAGAAAACCGCGAACATAAACAAACCAAAGAAAAGCACAAGTTATGGCAATTCGCAAACCGACGGCGCCCTCGCAGCGCTCGGCCCTCATGGCGGAGCTCCTCGACAGCGTCGGACAGGAGTCGAAATTCAAGAACGGAAGCCTCGTCGAGGGCACCGTCAGCGCCGTCAAGGGTGACGACGTTTTCATCGACATCGGATACAAGAGCGAAGGTTCGGTATCGAAGGACGAATTCGGCGAAGGCGCCGAAGTCAAGCCCGGCGACAAGGTCACCGTGATGCTCGTCCAGCTGGAGAACGACAAGACCGGAATGGTCGAGCTCTCCAAGCGCAGGGCCGATGACAAGATCCGCTGGGAGAAGATCCTCGAGCGCTACGTCGAGGGCAGCGTCGTCACCGGCAAGGTCAGGTCGGCCGTTCGCGGCGGACTCCTCGTCGAGATCGACGACGTCGAGGCGTTCCTTCCCGGAAGCCAGGTCGAGGTCGCTCCCGTCAAGGACCTCGAGCCCTACGTCGGGCAGACGATGGAACTAAAGGTCATCAAGATCTCCAACGAGCGCAGGAACCTCATCGTCTCGCGCCGCGAGCTCATCGAGGGCGCGCTTGCCGAGAAGAAGGCGGAGCTCCTCGCGAGCCTCCAGAAGGGCGAGGTCCGCAAGGGCCGCGTGAAGAACATCACCGATTTCGGAGCGTTCATCGACCTCGACGGTCTCGACGGACTCCTCCACATCACCGACATGAGCTGGGGCCGCATCAAGCATCCGAGCGAGCTCCTCAAGGTCGGCCAGGAGCTCGACGTCATGGTCCTCGACGTGGACCGCGAGCGCGAGCGCGTTAGCCTCGGCCTCAAGCAGACGACGGAGAACCCCTGGTCCACGATCCAGGAGAAGTTCCCGGTCGGCAGCCGCGTCTCCGGCAAGGTCGTCAACCTCGCGGCCTACGGCGCGTTCGTCGAGATCGCCCCCGGCATCGAGGGACTCGTCCACATCAGCGAGTTCAGCTGGACGAAGCGCGTCCCGCGCGCGAGCGACATGCTCAGCGTCGGCGACGAGGTCCAGGTCGTCGTCCTTTCCGTCGACGTCGAGAACCAGAAGATCGCGCTCGGCATCCGCCAGACCCAGGCCAATCCGTGGGACACGGTCCAGGACCGCTTCCCGGTCGGTTCGAAGGTCAAGGGCAAGGTCCGCAACTTCACGACGTACGGAGCGTTCGTCGAGCTCGAGGAGGGCATCGACGGCATGATCCACGTCAGCGACATGAGCTGGACGCGCAAGATCAACCATCCGTCGGAGTGCCTCCAGAAGGGGCAGGAGGTCGAGGCGGTCGTCCTCGACGTCAACCCGAAGGAGCAGCGCATCTCGCTCGGACTCAAGCAGGCGCAGACCGATCCGTGGACCGAGATCGCCGCGAAGTACGCGGTCGGTTCCGTCGTCAAGGGCAAGGTCTCCAAGGTCGCCTCGTTCGGCGCGTTCATCGAACTCGAGGACGGCGTGGACGGCCTCGTCCACATCAGCCAGATCTCCGACCAGCGCATCGAGAAGGTCAAGGACGCTCTCAACGTCGGCGACGAGGTCGAGGCGCGCGTCGTCAAGGTCGATCGCGCCGAGCGCCGCATCGGACTTTCCATCCGCGCGATGACGATGTCCGAGGACGAGCTCAGGGCCCTCGAGGCCGAGGCCGCCGGAACGGCTCCGGAGCCGGTCGACGCCAAGACTGCCGGCAGCGATACGCTCGGCGGACTCTCCGCCGCGTTCGACAACGCGTTCGCGAACGTCGAATGGCAGCCCGGCAACTGAAGTCAAACTTGAAACGAAAGGAAAACTGAAATGTCAAGGGTTTGCGAAATCTGCGGCAAGGGACCTTCGGTCGGCAACGTCGTCGTCCGCAAGGGCTCGCCGAAGTACAAGGGCGGCATCGGTCTCCACACGACCGGCATCACCAAGCGTCGTTTCCTTCCGAACCTCCAGACCGTCCGCGTCTCGGACGGCAGGGGGAACACGAAGAGGATGACCGTGTGCGCTCGCTGCATCAAGTCGGGCAAGGTCACGAAGGCCTGAGCTTTCACGCGTATCTAACAACAAACAACAAACAAAGGAAAAACTAAAATGGCAATCAAAGTTGGCATCAACGGTTTCGGCCGCATCGGACGCATGGTCTTCCGCGCTTCGGTCGAGAACTTCTCCGACATCGAAGTCGTCGGCATCAACGACCTGCTCGATCCGGACTATCTCGCGTACATGCTCAAGTACGACTCGGTCCACGGCCGGTTCAACCACGAGATCTCCGTGGACGGCACGAACCTCGTCGTCGACGGCAAGAAGATCCGCCTCACCGCGGAGAAGGATCCGGCCGCCCTCAAGTGGAACGAAGTCGGCGCCGAAGTCGTCGTCGAGTCCACCGGCCTCTTCCTCACGGACGAGAAGGCCCGCGCGCACATCACCGCCGGCGCCAAGAAG
>JAFONM010000013.1 GCA_017418445.1 Kiritimatiellia bacterium | reverse complement strand
GATGTCGCCGAGGTTGAGCTGCTTGAACGCCGCGAAAGCCGTCTCGGAAAGCTCGTCGCGCTTGAAGATGAGCTGGAAGCGGTCCGTGCCGTCGTTCATGGTGCAGAAGTTCATCTTGCCCATGCGGCGGATCATGAGAAGGCGGCCTGCGACGCGCACCGGCTTCCCCTCCTCGAAGGTTTCGCGCGCGACCTTGAGGTCGACGTGGTCGTACTTGCAGCCGTAGGGCTCGTAGCCCATTTCCTTCAGCGCCTGCATCGAGGCGAGACGCTGCTCGCGGTATTCGTTAGTCTCCATGGCAGGATATTATACCAAATACGCGGCCCCCTTTGGGCCCCCACTTTGCCGAGCAGGGCGAAAGGCGGAATGCAGAGGGGAGAAGGGAGAGGAGGCGGGACTAGGCGCGGGGGTGGTAGCGGCGGTGGAGCTCGGCGAAGCGCGACACGTCGACGTGCGTGTAGATCTGCGTCGTACTGACGTCCGCGTGGCCGAGCATCTCCTGTATCGAGCGGATGTCCGCGCCGTGCTGCAGCATGTGCGAGGCGAAGCAGTGCCTGAGGACGTGCGGCGAGATGCGATCCGCGGGGATTCCCGCGTTCGCCGCGCGTTCCCTCACGATCTTGAAGATTCCCTGCCGCGAAAACGGACTGCCGAGGCGCGTCAGGAAGACGTGGCGCTCCGAGAGGTCGCCGCGGGCGAAGATGTTCCGCGGACCCGACACATACTTCATGAGCGCCCTTCCTGCCGCTCCGCCGAGGGGAATGACGCGCTCCTTAGACCCCTTCCCGAGTATGCGCACGAGCTCTCCGTCAGCCACTATGTCGTCGAGCGAGAACTCGCACGCCTCCGAGACGCGGAGTCCGCATCCGTACATGACTTCCAGGAGCGCCCTGTCGCGGACGTCGCGCGGCGATTCACCGTCGACGCCGTCGATTAGGCGGAACGTCTCGTCCTCCGAGAGGATCCTCGGGAGCGCGAGCGCCTTGCGCGGCGCGTCGAGGAGTTCGGTCGGGTCGGACGGAATCATCCGACGCTCCTTCAGGTGCCTGAAGAGCATCCTGATCGCGACGAGCCGGCGCGCCCTCGTGGAGGCCGCCATGCCCTTCTCGCGTTCTGCGCGTATGAATTCGGAAATGTCGTCGCGCTTCACCTTCGCGGCGTCGTCGATCCCGCGCCCGGAAAGATACGCGCCGAGGTCCGCGAGGTCGCGTCCGTACGCGACGCACGTGTTCTCCGCCATCTCGCGCTCGAAGCGGAGCGCGCCGAGGAAGGATTCGACCTGTGATTCGAAAGCCGTCACAGCCGCTGCAGGAAGTCCTCGATGAACGCGGACATCACGGCCTTCGCGGCCTGCGAGGCGGCGATCACCTCCTCGTGTCCGAGCTTCTGGCGGGAGATTCCCGCCGCGAGGTTGGAGACGAGCGAGAGTCCGGCGATCCTCATCCCGCACGCCTTCGCGAAGACCGCCTCGGGGACGGTGGACATTCCGACGACGTCGGCGCCCTGGGCCTTGTACGCCTGGATCTCCGCCGGAGTCTCGTAGCAAGGACCCGACGTGTAGGCGTAGACGCCGTCCATGGCGCGGAGTCCGAGACTGTTCGCGCTCGCGTGAAGAAGCTCCGCGAGGTGCTTCTGGTAGACGTCCGTCATGTCCGGGAAGCGCTCGCCCCATTCCAGGTAGTGCGGACCGATGAGCGGATTCGCCCCGACGACGTTGATGTGGTCGCGGATGACGACGAAGTCACCGGGTCTCAGCGCGGGATTGATTCCGCCCGCCGCGTTCGTGAGGAGCAGCGTCTCGCATCCCATGCGGCGCAGCATCTCGATCGGGAGGACGACGGGCTCCCAGCCGTCGCCCTCGTAGTAGTGCCTGCGCCCGCACCACGCGGCTATCCTGAGACCGGCGTGTTCGTAGAGGACGAACTCGCCGGCATGTCCCTTGACCGTCGACGCTCCGAGCCCCGGAATGTCCGCGTACGACATCCTCGCGAGCACCTTGTCCATCACGAGAGACTCGCCCCATCCGGACCCGAGCATGATGCCGATGTCGGGATGCCGCTCGAAGCAGACGTCGGGGAAGTACCCCGCCGTCCTGTCGAAGTATTTAAGTTTCATTTCATCTCCTCTGGCCAGCAGTCGAAACTCATCCCGCCGTACGGGCAGTTGCGCGAAAGCGACACGGAACCGGCAAGGTCGAACGTCCGCCGCTCTCCGACCGTCACGACGGTCTTCGTGCGCGAAAGGTCTGTTCCGCGCGTCTCGAGCGCGGACTTCGAGACAAGCGCGACGGGCATCTCGTGCCACGCCTTCGCCCAGTCCACGACGCTCATCCCCTCCTCCTCGACCATGACGGCGTAGGTTATCGGGATCGCGGTCTCGAGTCCGATGATTCCGTTCGCGCCCTTCGCGAATCCTCCGGACTTCCCGGACGCCGGATGCGGCGCGTGGTCGGTCGCGAACATCAGCACGCCGTCCTTTACGGCCTTCCTGATCTCGGAGCGATCCTCGCGGTTCCCGAGAGGCGGGGCCATCTTGAAGTTCGCATCGTCGTCCGCCAGGTCGTCGCACGAAAGGAGCAGGTGGTGCGGCGTCGCCTCGGCGGTGACGGGGAGGCCCTCCTTCTGCGCGTCGCGGACGAGCTCGACTCCGCGTGCCGTGGAGATGTGCTGTATGTGCAGCCTGCAGCCTGTCGTCCGGCAGATTGAAATGTCGCGCGATATCGCGACCGTCTCCGCCTCGGGTCTGACGACCGGGAGCCCAAGGCCTCTCGCAAGCGCGCAGTCGCGTATGACTCCGCCCGCCTGGACCGCCGGATCCATCGCGTGCTGGCAGACGACCATTCCGAGCGCATGCGCGCGGCGCATGGCCTCCTCCATGACGCGGTCGTCGGAGACGTACGAGCCGTCGTCCGTGAAAAGCGCGGCGCCGGCCGCGGCAAGGGCCTCAAGGTCGGCGACCTCGCCGCCCGCGCGGCCCTTCGTGATGCAGGCGGATGGAACGAGAACCGTGGCGGCGCCGGATGCACGGTCCAGTTGACGGCGAATCCCCTCCGGCGAATCGCAGGGGGGGATCGTATTGGGCATCGTCACGACCGCGGCGAAGCCGCCGCGCGCCGCGGCGCGAAGCCCGCTCGAGGTCGTCTCCGCCTCGGGGAATCCCGGGTCGCGGAAGTGCACGTGCACGTCCACGAACCCGGGGAAGGTGAAGGTCTGCTTCACCCTTCGTCTCCCTACCTGGAGAGCTCGGCGGCGACGTCCGTGAGGATCTTGCGGAGGGCGGACGGGACGCGGCGCGCGGCCTTGTTGAGGACCGGGTTGTCCTTGGACGCCTTCTCGTCGTACTCGTCGTAGCTCTGGGCGATCGTGGCGATCTCCTTCTTCCAGCCGTCGACGTCGACCTTCACGAGGTCCTTGAGGAACTTCTCGTTGACGAGGAAGTCGGGATTGTCGCCGACGTTGTTCTCGAGCGAGATGTCCTTGGCAAACGGGAGGTTGCCGATGGCGGTCTTGTTGGCCTTGACCTTGCCGTCGATGCGGTCGCAGATCCACTTGAGGACGCGGCTGTTGTCGCCGAAGCCGGGCCACATGAACTTGCCGTCCGCGGTCTTGCGGAACCAGTTCACGAAGTAGATCTTCGGGAGCTTCGTCGAATCGGCCGAGGTGCGCTCCATCTCCAGCCAGTGCTGGAAGTAGTCGCAGACGTTGTAGCCGAAGAACGGAAGCATCGCCATCGGGTCGCGGCGGACCTTGCCGACGTCCTTGGAGATGATCGCGGCCGTGATCTCGGAGCCCGCGGCGGAGCCCATGAACACGCCGTGCGTCCAGCTCTTCGCCTCGTTCACGAGCGGGATGGTCGAGGGACGGCGTCCGCCGAAGAGGATCGCGTCGATCGGCACTCCGGTCGCCTTGCCGTTGTACTTGCCGTTGAAGTCGGCCTTGTCGAGGACGGGGCAGTTGACGGCGGGAGCGGTGAAGCGGCTGTTCTTGTGGGCGGCGACATAGCCCATCGCCTTGATCTCGGCCTTGGTCATGCCGGGCTTCGGGCCCATGCGCTTCGGATCGTCGGCGCAGCGGAAGCAGGGATTGCCCTTCCAGTCGACGCCCTTCTCCGGAGCGTCGATGCCCATGTCCTCCCACCAGATGTCGCCGTTCGGCGTAAGGACGACGTTCGTGAAGATCGTGTCCTTCTTGCAGGAGAGGAGGGCGTTCGGGTTCGAGAACTTGGAGGTTCCCGGCGCGACGCCGAAGAATCCGTTCTCGGGGTTGATCGCGTAGAGGCGGCCGTCGGCGCCGGGCTTGAGCCAGGCGATGTCGTCGCCGATCGTCTCGAGCTTCCAGCCCGGGAGCTTCGGGAGCATCATCGCGAGGTTGGTCTTGCCGCAGGCGGACGGGAACGCGGCCGTCACGTGATACTGCTTCTTGGAAGGAGCGGTGAGCGTGAGGATGAGCATGTGCTCGGCCATCCAGCCGTTGTCCTTGGCGAGCTTCGACGCGATGCGCAGCGCGAAGCACTTCTTGCCGAGGAGGGCGTTGCCGCCGTATCCGGAGCCGTAGGACCAGATCTGCCCGTCCTCGGGGAACTGGGTGATGTACTTGTCCTCGATGCGCTTGGCGCAGGGCCACGCGACGTCCTTCTGGCCCTTCTTGAGGGGGGCGCCGACGGAGTGGATGCACGGGACGAAGTCGGCTCCCTTGTCGAGGAAGCGCATGACGGGATCGCCCGTCCTCGTCATGATGTTCATGTTGACGACGACGTACATGGAGTCGGTGAGCTCGATGCCGTACTGGGTGATCGGGTTGCCGATCGGGCCCATCGCGAACGGGATGACGTACATCGTGCGGCCGTGCATGGAGCCCTTGTACTTCTTGAGCATCTCCTTCTTCATGACGTCGGGCGCCTTCCAGTGGTTGGTCGGACCGGCGTCGATCTCGTTCTTCGAGCAGATGAAGGTGCGGCCCTCCACGCGGGCGACGTCGCTCTCGTGCGAACGGGCGAGATAGCATCCCGGACGGAGCTTCTGGTCGAGCTTGACGAACTGGCCCTTCTTGACCATCGCCTCGCAGAGATCGATGTGCTCCTTGCGGCCTCCGTGCACCACGACGACCTTGTCGGGCTCGCAGATACCAACCCACTTGTCTACCCACGCCTGGACCTTGGCGTTCTTGAACTTCGGCGCTTTAGCCATTTTCTTTTTGCTCCTTGCTTTTCCCCCGGAGGGGAGTTGTTGTTGAAACCTACTTGGAAGAGACGCGGTCGTTGTACTCGCCGGTCTCGGTGGAGATGCGGATCACGTCGCCCTCGTTGATGAAGAGCGGGACGGCGCACACGTAGCCGCCCTCGACGGTCGCGGGCTTCGTGACCTTGCCGGAAGCGGTATTGCCCTTCACGCCGGGCTCGACCTTCACGACCTTGCGCTCGACGAGCTGCGGCAGGTCGACGCCGATCACCTTGTCGTTGAAGAAGAGGGCCTTCACCTCCATCTCGTCCATGAGGAAGTACTTCTTGTCGCCCATCACCTCGTAGCTGACGCGGATCTCCTCGTAGTTGTCGTCCGTGAACACGAACGCCGTGCCGTCGTCGTAGGAGTAGACGACGGACTGCTGGATGAGCTCGGGCTTCTCGAACTTGTCGCCGGAGCGGTAGCTCTTCGTCATGCCGCCGCCCGTCATCATGTTGCGCAGCTTGCAGTTGTAGATAGCCTGTCCCTTGCCCGGCTTCGAGAAGTCGAACTCCGTGATCTCCCACGGTTCCCCGTCGATGAGAAGCTTCACACCCTTGTGCAGTTCGCCAGCGCCTATTACCTCGCCCATTTTTGTCTCCTGTATTGTGGATTAACCTTCTTTAGCGAAAATGTTTCGTATATTTTACCAAATTTCGCCGATTAGCGGAAGGGTCTGCGACACATTAAATTTCCCCGCCTCACCGTATCGAGGTCGGCGAAGTCCACATCGAATTGCCCACGAGCCCCTCGACCGAGTCGGCGCGAGCCTTCTTGACGCGCTCTGCGAGCGCGGAGATGCACTCGCGCTCGACGTCGGAGAAGTCGCCGTCGGACGCGGCCATGTGCTCCAGGCAGTCGACGGCCCACTCGCGGTCCTCCCTGCCCTCCAGCTTGACCTCGGAGGTGAACGGCTTCTCGGCCTCCCTGACGAAGGCCGCGACCAGGTTTTCGCGCGACTCGACTCGCGCGAGCAGCATGATGTAGCCGGCGCTGCGCAATGCGGCATCCCAGACGGTCTTGAAGGACTTTTCGCTGAATCCGCGACACTGGGACGCGAGATCCTCGAATTCGGCAAGCTCCTTCGCCGTCACTTCGCCGTCGAGCGCGGCGACCATCATCATCGTCTGGAGAATCCCGAAGTCGAACTTGTTGATTCGGTTCCTGCCGGACAATCCGTCCAGCATGTCCCTCAGCCTGCCGACCAATCCGTTGCCTCCCATACCGTTACCTCCTTTTGCCTGTGATTTCATAAACTGCCGTCATGCGAGGACCGACCCCAGGTCCATCCCGTGGGACGCCTTGAGAAGGACCGCGTCGCCCGGCGCGACGACATTCGCGAGATCCGACTTCAGCGCGGCCGCCGTCGGATACTTCGCGTCCGCAGCGCACCTCGAAGACATCTCGCCGACCGCGACCACCTTGTCGAGTCCGAGCGACGCGGCATGGTCGAAGACCTTCCGGTGAAGCCCCTCGGACGCCTCGCCAAGCTCGAACATGTCGCCGAGAATCGCGATGCGGCGCGCGGCGGACTCCTTCGCGAACGCGTCAAGCGCCGCGATCATCGAGTCCGGATTCGCGTTGTAGGTGTCGTCGACGTAGCGGACGCCGTCCTTCTCCGACCTGCGCCAGCGAGCGCCGGGGAGGGTGAATCCGCGAAGTGCGGCGACGGCGTCCTCGTGCGTCACGCCGAAGCGCTCCGCGGCGGCGTATGCGACCGCCGCGTTCGAGACGTTGTGCGCGCCTGGGAGAATCCCGCGAAGCGCATCGACGAGCCACTGCTGCTCCGGATCCACGACCTCGAGGGCCTTGCCGCTTCCGGCGACCAGCTCCCCGAGAAGCTCGATCCGCGCGTTGCCGGACGCCGCGACGGCGAAGTCCTTCGCGCGGACGAGGAGCGTCCCCTTCTCGCGGGCGATTTCGTCCTGCGTCCCGAAGAACTCGATATGCGCGGTCCCGACGTTCGTTATGACGGCCCCGTCGGGTTCGGCCACGTCGCAGAGATGCGCGATCTCTCCCGGATGGTTCGTCCCCATCTCGACGACGAGGAAGTCCGCGTCCTTCGGACAGTCGAGGATCGTTATGGGGAGTCCGATGTGGTTGTTGAAGTTCCCCGCCGTGGCATGGACCTTTCCGGCACGCGAGAGGAACACCTTCAGGAGCTCCTTTGTCGTCGTCTTGCCGGCGGACCCCGTGACGCCTATGACCTTCGCCCTGAGGGAGCGGCGGTATTCGAGCGCGACGCGGTCGAGCTCCTCGTATCCGTCGACGATTCCGGCGGCGCCCTTCGCGAGCGCCTGCGGAATGTAGTCGTGTCCGTCCGCCTTTTCGCCCTTCAGGGCCACGAAGAGCATCCCGGGCCGGACCTCGCGGGAATCGAAAGTCGCGCCGGAGAACTCCGTCATCACGAAACTCCGCGCTGCGAGTTGCGGTAGAACGCGACGAGGCGCTTGATCTCGTCGAACTGCTCGACGTCGTTCGCGACGCGGTCCAGGGCCTGCGAGCGGTTGAGCCCGTCGCGGTAGATGAACCTGTGCGCCTCCTTGAGGGCCTGGATGACCTCGCGCCTGAATCCGCGGCGGGTGAGACCGACGACGTTCGGGCCTATCACCTTGAGGGATCCCTCGACCATGTCGCCGAGCATGTACGGCGGGAAGTCCTGCCGGATCTTCGACATTCCGCCGACCATCGCGTGCATTCCGACGGTGCAGAACTGGTGCGACGCCGCGCAGCCGCCGATGATCGCCCAGTCCTGGAGATGGACGTCGCCGGCGAGCTGGACCGAGTTGGAGCAGATGACGTGGTTGCCGAGGATGACGCCGTGGGCGGCGTGGCAGTAGGC
Source organism: Kiritimatiellia bacterium (assembly GCA_017418445.1). Taxonomy (GTDB): domain Bacteria; phylum Verrucomicrobiota; class Kiritimatiellia; order RFP12; family UBA1067; genus UBA1067. The sequence goes on along the minus strand of JAFONM010000013.1, from coordinate 3,185 downwards.
CATGAACAGGCAGTCGTCGCCGATTATCGTCTTCTCGCCGTCCGCGGTCCCGAGGTGCACCGTCGCGAACTCGCGGACGACCGTGCGGTCGCCGATCTCGACGTAGCTGACGGACCCTTCCTTGTACTTGAGGTCCTGCGTCTTCATTCCGATGAGCGCGTACGGGAAAATCTGGCACATCTCGCCGATCGTGGTGTGACCGTCGATCATCGCGCCCTGGCGGACGAAGGTGCCGGCGCCTATCCTGACGTCCCTGCCGATGTGCACGTAGGGTCCGATCTCGACGTCCGCGCCGAGCTGCGCGCCGTCTTCGACTATCGCTGTAGGATGGATCTTTGCCATTTTTCTCCTTTTGTCTTGAATCGTTTTCGCCGTCCGTCAGAGGTTCCGCCTCACCAGCCACACGGACAGGACGAGGCATGCCGCGGCCGGAAGGAAGATGAGGAGCTCGGGGTGTATCGCGTACGTCTTCTGGAGGCTGAGCATCAGCATCATGAAGAGGTAGTATCCGAGCGCTATGACGAGCGAGAGCGCCATGCCGATCGTCGATTCCCTACGCTGCGCCCGGATTCCGAGCGGGATGCCGACGACCACGAAACAGAGGGACGCGAGGGCGAATGCGAAGCGCTTCGAGAACTCGACCTTCGTCTTGGAGAGCCCGCGCTTCATGTCCTTCAGCTTCTTCGAGCACTCTTCCTTCGCCTCGGCGATCCTGCCCTCGTCCTCCTTGATCTCGTCCAGGAGCTCGAAGAACCGAAGGTCCTTCGCCTTCCTGCTGTACCTGACGTCCTTCAGCTTCACGTGCTGCGTGTAGCTCGCGGCGCTCGCGGTGCCGGGATTGCGCTCGTCGACGGGCGTGCGACGGGCGTTCTTCAGGACGAACGTGACGTCCGATCCCTGCCCTTCGACGACGACCTCCTCGGCGCGGTAGGTGTAGACGACGTTGGTGCTGGAGTTGTCGCGCGCCTCGACGTCGCGGAGGACGTTGCCGTCCTTCTCGGCGCAGTAGAGGCTGAAACCGGGGAAGTCGTTCACCCAGACGCCAGGCTCGATGAGGTCGATGGCGTTGCCGACGGAGAGCCTGGACGTGAGCGAGCGCCTGACGGCGTGTCCGCGCGGGACGACCTCGTTGTTGATCCACATCCCGCCGAGCGAACAGCAGAGTCCGAAGAGAGCCGGATACTTCATCACCGAGACGAGGTTGATTCCGCACGCCTTCATCGCGGCTATCTCGCCGTCCGCCGAAAGGCGCGAGAAGACGAGGACGCTCGAGACGAGGAGCGCGAGGGGGATCGTCCACTGGAGCGTCTCCGGGAAGCTCACGGCGGCGAACTTGCCGACGAGCGCCATGGGCATGCCGTCGATCATGTAGCCGACGATCTGGACGAGGAGCCCGATCGTGAGGACGAAGCTGAGTACGATGAACGAGAGGAGAAAGCTCGAGAGGAACGAGCCGAAAACGTATTTCTCGATCGCCTTCATCTGTCGTTCAGCCCTCCCCCCGAGCGGATCCGAACCCAGGCGGTCACACCGCCTTCAGGAGGAAGTTGTTTCTCTTGCCCTGCCTGAGCACCGCGACCCTGCCGTCGACGAGGTCGGTCTCGGCGAAGACGCGCCTGTCGTCCGCCCTGGCGCCGTTGAGGGAGAGCCCCCCCTGCGCGGCCATGCGCCTCGCCTCGCCGTTGGACCTGAACATTCCGGCCTGCGCGGCGACCATGTAGACGCTCCTGCCGACGATCTCGGACTTCGGGAGCGAGGCGGACTTGACGTCCTTGAAGACGGACTCGAGCTCGTCCGCGCTCTTCCCCTCGACGGAGCCTCCGAAGAGCGTCTCCGTGGCGCCGAGCGCGGTCTTGAGCCCGGCCTCGCCGTGAACGAGCCTCGTGAGCTCCTCGGCGAGCGCCTTCTGCGGAATGCGCGCCTCGGGACGAGCCTTCATCTCCTTCTCGAGTTCCGCGATTTCGTCGAGGGACTTCATGGAGAAGACCTTCAGGTAGCGTATGACGTCCGCGTCCGCGGACCTGAGGAAGTACTGGTACCAGTCGTAGACGCTCGTCATCTCCCCGTTCAGGAAGAGCGCGTTGCCCTCCGACTTGCCGAACTTCTTTCCGGACGAGTCGAGGAGGAGCGGGAACGTGAGACCGAACGCGGTCTTGCCGCGCATCCTGTGGACGAGGTCGGTTCCCGCGGTGATGTTGCCCCACTGGTCCGCCCCGCCGACCTCCAGCGTGCAGCCGTAGTTGTCGTAGAGGTGCAGGAAGTCGTTGCCCTGGAGTATCTGGTAGGAGAACTCCGTGAACGTGAGGGCCCCTTCGGACGCCTCGAGACGCTTCTTGACGGATTCCTTCGCGAGCATCTGCGGGACGCGGAAGTTGATCGCGATGTCCCGGAGGAACTCGATCGCGCTAGTCCCCCTGTACCAGTCGTAGTTGTCCACGAGGATGGCCGCGTTGGGCCCGTCGAAGTCGAGGATGCGCGAGAGGTTCTCGCGTATCCCCTTCTTGTTCTCCTCGACCTGCCCGACCGTGAGCATGTTGCGCTCGGCGGACTTGCCCGACGGGTCCCCGATGAGACCCGTCGCGCCGCCGACGAGGGCGATGACCTTGTGGCCCGCCTGCTGGAAGCGCCTCAACACCATGATGGACACGAGGTTGCCGGCCTGCAGGCTGCGGGCCGAGGGGTCGAATCCGCAATACACCGTCATCGGACTCTCGAGGGCCTTCTCGATCCCGGGATCGGTAAGGGCCTCGACGAGTCCGCGCGCCTTCAGCTCTTCGAGCAGCTTCATCGGTTACCTGTTCCTGAGGGCCGCCTGCGCCGCCGCGAGGCGGGCGATCGGTACGCGGAACGGCGAGCAGCTGACGTAGTTGAGGCCGATCCTGTGGCAGAACTCCACCGAGGTCGGATCGCCGCCGTGCTCGCCGCAGATTCCGCAGTGGATCCTCGGACGCGTCGCCTTGCCGTCCTTGACGGCCATCTGCATGAGCTTGCCGACGCCCGTCTGGTCGAGACGCGCGAACGGATCGTTCTCGTAGATCTTGTGGTCGTAGTAGGCCCCGAGGAACTTGCCCGCGTCGTCGCGCGAGAAGCCGAACGTCATCTGGGTCAGGTCGTTCGTACCGAAGCTGAAGAACTCGGCCTCCTCGGCGATCTCGTCCGCCATCAGCGCGGCGCGCGGGATCTCG
>JAFONM010000012.1 GCA_017418445.1 Kiritimatiellia bacterium | reverse complement strand
GTTGCGGTTCTGCCGCAGACGGGGCTCCAGGAGGCGATCGTCAAGCTGCCAAAACCATGCGGAATCCTCGGGACGAACGACGACTGCGCCATCAAGGCCTACCATGCCGCGACAGCGGCCGGGCTCGCGATTCCCGACGATGTCGCGATTGTCGGAATCGACAATGACGAGATGTTCTGCGAAGCCGTCTCGCCGGGGTTGACCAGCGCGGAGCCAGACTTCGAAGGAGCCGGCTACCGTCTCGCGCAGATGCTGGCGGAGGAGATAGAGAAGAGGGAAAAGGGAAGAGGGAAGAGGAAAGCGGGAAGAGTCGAGTTCTACGGACCGCTGAGACTCGTACGAAGAGGATCGACCGCCGCGCCGTCGGGAACGAGCCCTCGCGTAAGGCGTGCATTGGAATATATCCGCCGAAACGCCTGCAGCCAGTCGATCCGCCTTGATGACATCATCAAGGAAATTGGTTGCTCGCGAAGGATGGGGACGCTTCAGTTCAAGAAGGAGACGGGGCGCACGATCCTCGAGGAAATACACGAGCACCGCTTCGAGAAGGCGTGCGACCTTCTTTCGAGAACGAGACTTCCGATCGCCACCGTGGTCGCCCACTGCGGCTACCGTTCCGATGCCTTCGTCAAGAAGATGTTTCTATCCCGCACGGGACTTACGATGCGAGAATACAGAAAAGGCGCGCTGCCGCAAAAACCGGTCAAGCAACGTGCGTCCTGATACAGTCTAATCGCCAGCAGCTTCGAAAACGGCGACGGCGCCGCCCTCGTCCAGGAGGTCGAACACGGCGGAATCACTGCGGGTCACACGGCGGGTTTCTTCGCGGACCGCCCTCGCATCCTTCGGCGTCCGTGACGGATCGTCCGTGAACGAGCGCATCGTCCATCCGCCCTCGCCGAGGAAGTCGAGCGCAATCTCGACCTTCCGGCGGTCGACCGTGAACGCCGCAAAATAGCAGCGCCCGTCAAACGTCTCGCGGACTACGCCATAGCACTCGCCGCACCTGCCCATCACGGGACGTGTCGATTTCCAGACCGCCGGCAGGGCTCGGAGCGCTTCGACTCCTTCGGCGCCGCGATAGCGGTCCGGCCAGTCGCAGAGAGTCATCAGCGGAGAGTCGAAGGCGACGCAGAGCGCGAGCTCGTGCGCGCGAGTCCCCATCGTCTCCGCCCAGATCTGGCGGCGGTCGGTCTCGTCGCCGTAGCGGTGTCCGCGCCTGGACTGCGGAACGAAATCCGCGGAATGGACGTTGCCGAAGGAGCCGGGAGTGAAGTCGCCCGGACCCAGCAGGAAGCGCGTGAACGGCAGCGTCGCCGCATGGCGAGGAGTGACGGCGTCCTTGAACTTGCAGAATTCGTTGCCGAGTATCGCCTCGCGCGTAATGCAGTTGGGCCAGGTGCGCTCCGTTCCGGTGGGCTTGTGCGCACCATGAAAGTTAATCATCAAATGGTGCTTCGCCGCCAGCCGGCAGACCTTCTCGAACCAGCAGACCATCCACTGGTCCTGGCGCTCGTGGAAGTCGAGCTTGACGCCTTTCACGCCCCACTTCTCGAGCTTCGCGAACGTCTCGTCGATTCCGTTGTCCTCGAGCGCCATCCAATGGAGCCATACCCAGATTCCGACGCCCTTCTTCGCCGCATAGTCGACGATGCCGGGCAGGTCGAAGCCGGGACGGCACTCGATCTTCATGTCGGGTCCGTGATTGGGACGCCGGGCGAATCCGTACCACCCACCGTCGATCGTGTGGTAGGGCCATCCCATCTCCGCCGCGAAATCCACCAGCCGCCGCGTCATCGCATCCGAAAGCGAGTTGTTGGATTCCACCCACCAGTCCCAGCTCGATGCGCCCGGCTTCACCCAGCTGAAGTCAATTCCATCCGCCGGCGGCGGATTGAGCGTCTGGATCAACCCCTTCTTGCGGATCAAGTCGAGCTCGTCCGTCCCGGCCAGGACTACGCGCCACGGACTCGCGGCGGGCGTCGTCCGGATGACCGCAACGCCCTCTGTCGATGCCGGAGTCGGCGGCAGCGGCGAAAGCTCCGCCCTGAATCCGCATCCGTCGATCCGGCGGAACATCATCCCCGCCCAGTTGGACAGCGCCGCCTCCGTCAACGCCAGCGTCGCGCCCTCGTCCCTGACCAGAATCGGCATGCCGACCAGCTTCCGCCTGTCGGCATCGAGAAGCGTGGTCTCGACAAACAGTTCCTCCTGGGAAGTCTTGTGCGAACCGTAGAACGTGGCCCATATCTGCCGGTCGCCGTCAAAGCGCCATTCGGTCCTCTCGCCCATGAGCTGGAACCCCGGAACATCCGGCTGTACAGGAACGACATACCGGAAGGCGACGCCGTCGTTGTAGGCGCGAAACACAACATCAAAACGCCTCGGAGCCCTGCAGCCTTCGGCTGTTGACCTCTCCTCCAGCGCCACGGTCAATTCGCGACAACCATCGCCGTCGGCGGTATCCGCGCCCTTGATTTTCATCGAACCCCATAACGGGGTGAACTCAAGCCCAAGTCGCGAAGTCGAAATCAGCCCGCGCTCCGTTCCACCCGCCTTCATGGACATCGACCATGCGATGTCATCCGCCCCCTCTTTGACGGACACGCTCAATCGTCCGTCCGGCGACCGCACCTCGGCCGCAGGCGCCGATTTCCTGCGCTCGCCGCCCGCAGTCATCCAGACGGCGGTATCGGTCTCGCCGTTGGACGTCGTCGCATTCATCACGCGATTGAGCAGGCGCGGATCGACGATGTAGCATGCGTACGACGCCTTGCCGCATCCGCCGGCGCTTTTCACGAGCCTGAGTTCGCAGCCGCGCCTGGCTACCGGCTCCGGCAGGACGCGGATGCGCTTGATGCCGATGGCGGAGCCCTCGAGCAGCCTGCGTCCGTCCGCATGGAACTCCCAGCCGTCGACGAGCTCGCCGTTTGCGACGTCTTCCTGCATCACCACGACATTGAACTTTTCGCCTTCCGCCGCCTCATGGGCGAAGAATTCACGGCGGATTTCGGCGAAGCGCTCAAGGGCTGCCACATCCTCGGCGGGCATGCGTCCGTGACGGTCCGGGGCCACGCCGATATTCATCCCGCCGCCGTTGCCGACGGTGTCGAGGTAGCGCTGCATCAGGAATTCCCCGCAGCGGACCGTATTCGACTCCGAGTCGTGGTGGAACCAGCCTTTGCGGAGCGGGAAGTCCGCCTCGCAGATGCGGAACCGCCCGCCATCGGGACACCCGGTGTTGATGACATCCTTGTATCTCTGGTTGCCGTACTTTCCGTCCGCATATCCGCCGACCAGACATATTGTCGCCCGGGAACAGTCCTCCAGATCGCCCTTTTCGTTCCCCGGCCAGCGGAAGTCCGAGGAATCGTCCTCGCCGGCGAAGATGCATATGCCCGGCTGCATGGCGCGGACGAACCTGAAGACCTCGTCGAACCTGTAGTAGCCGTCGCCTATGCGGCGCCGCTCCCGCGCACCGCCGTAGTATCCGTCGCCGCCGTTCGCGCCGTCGAACCACATCTCGAAGACCTCGCCATATCTGCCGTCCAGGAGCTCCTTGATCTGGGCGTGGAAAGTATCGACATATTTCGGCGTCCCATAAGCGGCGTTGTTGCGGTCCCAGGGCGAACAGTAGACGCCGAACTTGATTCCGGCCTTGCGGCAGGCGTCGGACATCTCCTTCACGTAGTCGCCCTTCCCGCCGCGGAACGGGGCCTTGGTAATGTTGTGCTCCGTCGTCTTCGTCGGCCAGAGGCAGAATCCGTCGTGGTGTTTCGCCACGATGACGAGCCCCTGGAGTCCGCCCGCCTTGCACGCGCCGACGATCTGGTCCGCGTCAAAGGCGTCCGGATTCAGCATCGCGGGATCCTCGTCGCCGAATCCCCATTCGCGGTCGGTATAGGTGTTGAGTCCCCAATGGACGATTCCCCAGATCTCGATCCCCTCCGCAATGCGCTGCATCTGCGCGGCGTTCGGCCGCGGGCGTCCGCACGCAGATGCATCGTCCTTCGCCGCCGCAACCGCATCCAGCGCTCCGGCCATCACTCCGCCAGCCAGCGCCAGCGCCGCCAAGGTCCTATGCAGGCCATAGGTTTTCGTAGTCACAATCCTATCCTCATCGTCTTCATGCCACGCCGCCGTGATTGCATTACAAAACTGAATTTGACTGCATTATATCAAATCCCCTCCGCCTACGCAATGACGTTGCGCGCCGACCGGGAGAAAAAGCGGAACGCCGGCGCCGAAGAACATGGCGGCGCACCAACCCGCCCTCCCATTGCTCCGCCAAAGGACAGCAGGGCGCACGCACGATGCGCCTTTTTTGCTATAATACCGGCCAGCAAAAAAGGAACGCCGAAGATGGGAAGCATAAACTGGATCACGGTCGGACTGCTGGTGGTGTCCAATCTCATCATGCTTTACGCATGGTACGGTCACCTTCAGTCGATGTCGTCGAAGCCGTTGTGGGTCGCAATCCTGGTCTCGTGGCTGATCGCCCTCCTGGAATACTGCGTGATGATTCCCGCGAACCGGATCGGCGCGAAGACGATGAACCTTGAACAATTGAAGATCGTGCAGGAGGCCGTGGCGCTCTTGACGTTCGTCCCCTTCTCGCTCTTCATAATGCACGAGTCGGTCTCGTGGAACTACGCCGCCGCGGCGGTCTGCATTTTCGCCGCGGTCTTCTTCATCTTCTGGAAATAGAACCGGAGGGGAGCGCTACTCGGCTCCCCTCCGGCTTCCTGTCGCACGAGGCGAAAAGGATTCCGACCGTCAGCGGTCGTTGAGGGCCGCGACGCCCGGGAGGACCTTGCCTTCGAGGAACTCGAGAGAGGCTCCGCCGCCCGTGGAGACGTGGCTCATCTCCGCCGCCTTGCCGGACTTCTTGACCGCGCTCACCGAGTCGCCGCCGCCGATGATGGAGACGCCGCCGGCGGCCTTGACCGTCGCGACGGCCTCGCACACGCCGTAGGTGCCCTTCGAGAGGGGCGCGAACTCGAAGCAGCCCATGGGTCCGTTCCAGACGACGGTCTTTGCGGACTTGATCGCCTCGGAGAAGAGAGCGACGGACTTGGGCCCGATGTCGAGGCCCATCCATCCGTCCGGGATGTCTCCCTCGACGGTTTTCATCTCGATGTCGCTCGCGTCCTTCTCGGCCGGGAACCTGTCCGCGATGACGTTGTCTACGGGGAGGAGTATCTTGATGCCCTTCGAGGCGGCGGCCTCGAGCATCTCCTTGCAGTAGGCGACCTGGTCGTCCTCGCAGAGCGAGGCGCCGATCTTGAGCCCCTGCGCCTTCTTGAAGGTGTAGGCCATGCCGCCGCCGATGACGAGCGTGTCGACCTTGTTGAGGAGGCTCTTGACGACCGCGAGCTTGTCCGAGACCTTGGCGCCGCCGAGGATGGCGACGAACGGACGGACGGGATTCTCGACGGCGTCGCCGAGGAACTTGATCTCCTTCTCGAGGAGGAAGCCGGAAACCGCGGGCTGGAGGTAGTCGGCGACGACGGCCGTGGAGGCGTGGGCGCGGTGCGCGGTGCCGAAGGCGTCGTTGCAGTAGATCTCGCCGTAGCTCGCGAGCTTCTTCGCCATCTCGGCGCGTTCGGCCTTGAGCTCGGCCTTCTTGGCGGCAAACTCCTCGTCGGTGAGGTGGATGCCCTTCTTCTCGTCGTCCTTCTTCACCTTGCCGTCCTCGGCCTTGTAGAAGCGGGTGTTCTCGAGAAGCGCGACCTCGCCGGGCCTGAGGGCCTTGACGACGTCGTCCGCCGCCATGCAGTCCGGAACGAACTTGACCTCGATGCCGAGCTTCTTGGAAAGCTCCTCGGCGACCGGCTTCAGCGTGAACGCGGCATTGTCGGGATTCGCCGGCTTGCCGAGCTTGACGCCCTTCGGACGGCCGAGGTGGCTCATTAGGACGAGCGAGCCGCCCTGTTCGAGAACGTACTTGATGGACGGCAGTGCCGCCACAATGCGCGTATCGTCCGTGATCTTCCCGGAGCCGTCCTTGGCCATCGGGACGTTGAAATCTACACGCATCAGAACGCGCTTGCCGTTGAGTTCGACATCGCGCAGAGTCTTCTTTGCCATTTTGCTGCCTTTCTCTTGTGTCTTTTGTTTTGACTTTTCTGGAAAACGAATGGGACACCAAGCTTTCAGACCCGATGTCCCATGAACCACATTCCCGTTTTTCTGCCTTGTCCTACTTGGCCGCTATCTTGTTCAGCCTGAGCTGGGCGCGGGATTTCTTGCGGTCTGCGGTGTTCTTCGTGATGATGCCCTTCTTCACGGCCTTGTCGAGGCCGGAGACGAACTCCTTGAGCTTCTTCTCGGCATCTTCCTTCGAGCCCGCATCAGCGAGCTTGAAGAGCTTCTTGTGCGCATCGTGGAGCTTCGCCTTGGCGACGGAGTTGCGCTTGTTCGCCTTGGCGTTCTGACGGTCACGTTTCCTGGCGGCGCGGCCGCCCTTGATGTTAGCCATTTGAATTTATCCTTTTTTGGGAATGTTCGCCGCATATTCTACCGAATTTCGGCGCGAAAATCAAGTGGCGATCAGCGCACTTCGTTGCGGCGGACGAGATCCTCCCTGTAGGCGGCGAGATCCACATCGAGCCTTGCGACGCCCGTCTTGACTGCGGCCTCGGCCACGGCGTAGCTCACCTCGACGAAAAGACGGCGGTCGAATGCCTTCGGAATGATGTAGTCCGTGCCGAAGACGAGCTTCTCGTCCGGATACAGGGCCTGCACGTCGGCCGGGACCGGCTCGCGGGCGAGTCGGGCCAGGGCGTTGGCCGCCGCGACCTTCATTTCCTTGTTGATCGTGGTCGCGCGGACGTCGAGGGCGCCGCGGAAGAGGTACGGGAAACCGAGGACGTTGTTGATCTGGTTCGGATAGTCGCTGCGGCCGGTGACCATGACGTACTTCCGCCCGGCCAGAGCCTTCCCGACCTCCTCGGGAGCGATTTCGGGGTCCGGATTCGCCATCGCGAAGACGGCCGGGAAGTCCGCCATGGACCTGACGTCGTCCCCGGAGAGGACGTTCGCGGCCGAGACGCCGATGAAGACGTCCGCCCCGACGATCGCCTCCTTGAGGGTCTTCGCGCTGGTGTCTGCGGCGTGGCGGGCCTTGTACTCGTTGAGGTCCGTGCGGTCCCTGCGGATCGTCCCCTTCCTGTCGCACATCACGACATCGCGGACACCCGCAGCCTTGAGCATCTCGCAGATGCGGATCCCCGCGGCGCCGGCGCCGTTCATGACGACCTTGAGCTCGTCCATCCGCCTGCCGGCGAGGTGCGCGAAGTTCATGACGCCCGAGAGGGATATGACCGCGGTGCCCCACTGGTCGTCGTGGAAGACGGGGATGTCGAGTTCGCGGTCGAGGGTATCCTCGATCTCGAAGCATGCGGGCGAGGCGATGTCCTCGAGGTTGATTCCGCCGTACTGCGGGGCGATCGCCTTGACGGCCTCGATGACGCGCTTCGGGTCGGTCCTGCCTGTCGATTCGCCGTTCACGCGGCAGTGGTCGACGGGAACGGGCCACGCGTCGACGTCGCCGAAGGCCTTGAAGAGGACGGCCTTCCCTTCCATGACCGGTATCGACGCTGCGGCGCCGAGGTCGCCGAGTCCGAGGATGGCCGTGCCGTCCGAGACGACGGCGACGAGGTTGGGCTTCGCGGTGCACGCGTAGACGTCGTCCGGATTCTCCGCGATCGCCTTGACGGCATGCGCGACGCCCGGCGTGTAGGCGAGGCAGAGGTCGTCCTTCGTCCTGAGTTCCCTGGGGAGACGGACGGACACCTTGCCGCCCTTGTGGTATTCCATCACTGCTTGCTTGTCGTATTTCATATCGTTTCTTCCTTGAAGCCGAACCGGGTGATCCTGACGCCCGTGGGCGCAAGGGTCTGCCTGACGACGTCGAGCCATTCGGGCGTGACCTGGCAGGCGACCACCACTGCGTCCGCATTGAGGCGGTTTATGATTTCCGGCGCCTCGGCGAGCGTCCCCTCGACGCGGATTCCGCCGATGTAGTGTCCGCGAATCAGGATGTCGTCGTCGAGGAGTCCGACGATGATGCGTGTGTTCGCGGACGTAGTCCTGACGAGCTCGCGGCGGAACGTGCGGTAGCGGAGCCCGGACCCGTACACGAGAATGCGCGAAACGTCCTTTCTGCCCTTGAGGCGGGAACAGTCGAGAGCGTAGAACATGTCGCGTGCGATCGGCCGGAGGAGCCTCAGCAGGGCGAGGAGGAAGAACGAAAGGACCGCGTAGGAAATCGTGAACCTGACCGCCGTCACGGGGGCGACACGGGTCGCGAAGACCACGGCCGCGCCGCCGAAGAGGGCTCCGAAGAAGCAGGCGAGACCGAGCCTGAAGTAGTTCGAGAGCATCGCCCTCGCCCAGACCGTGCGGTAGACGTTGAAGAACACGAGGAACACGAACACCGCGGTGACATGCAACAGGAGCGCGAGACGCAGGTCTCTGACGGACACACGCATGTGCGACGCGAAGCCGAGCGCGAAGAACGCGCCTATCAGGAGGAACAGGTCGCAGCCGAGCATTATCGGAACCGCGAGGCGCGCGCGGCGACGCCTGGCCGCGGTCGTGTTCGAGCGCGCGACGTCGTTGAGGAGGCGTCCGGCGTCGTAGAGTTCGATTCGCGCCATGTTCTTGAAGATGACGACGCACGCGAGCGCGACGGCTATGAGCCAGAGTCCGGCCGTTCTGGAGCGCATGTACGTCCCGAAGAATCCGATGGCGACGAGGGCCGCGGTCAGGGCGTAGAGGGCCCACGCCGCCTTGCGCTGGTTCGCGCCGACGGCGCGCAGGATGCGGTGGTGCAGGTGGTCCGCGTCCGCCGTCATCACCTTGTCGTTGCCGGCGTCCCTGTCGTCGAGCTTGCGGATGACGTGGCGTATATAGCGGCGGATTATCGCGAGAGACGTGTCGAAGATCGGGACTCCCATCGCGAGGAGCGGCACGCCGACGGAGACGAAGAAGGAGTCCGGTATCTGGGAGACGAGCGGAAGGACCGCGAGGACGAAGCCGATGAACATCGATCCCGAGTCGCCCAGGAACACGCTCGCCGGATTGTAGTTGTAGCGGAGGAATCCGAGGAGTCCGCCCGCGAAGGCGAAGTGGAAGAGGGCGGCCTGCGGATTCTCCACGATGAACAGCGTTCCTGCAAGCCCCAGCGTCGCTATGAAGGCGATGCCCGAGGCGAGACCGTCGAGGCCGTCGATGAGGTTGAACGCGTTCACGGCGCCGACGATCCAGAACACCGTGATGAAGGCGTCGAGCCAGACGGGCAGTCCCGGCCACAGCTCCGAGAATCCGAGCCCGGCCCACCACCACGCGAGGAACGCGCAGACGACCTGTCCGGCGAGCTTGACCTTCGGCCTGAGCGAGAACTTGTCGTCCAGCCATCCCAGCGCCGTGACGCCGGTCGCTATCGCGACGAGCTTCCAGTACGTCGCGGTGGTGACGCCGTCGCCCTGCAGCGGAGGGCGTCCGGAGACCAGCGTGAACACGGAATACGAGGCGATCACGCCGAGAAAGAGCGCGATGCCGCCTCCGCGCGGGATGGGAACCTTGTTGATCCGCCTCGGATCGGGCGTGTCCACCATTCCCAGCCTGCGGTTCATGTTGCGGACGAGAGGCGTAAGGACCAGCGTCAGGACGAGCGCCGCGCCGAACGCGACCGCGTAGTCCACGGCCTTTATCGCGATTGGCACCGGATTCATTCGACGACCTCCTTGAGGGAACGCAGGACCGACTCGAGGTACGGGACGCTTGCAATGCGCATGTTGACCGTCACCATGACCCAGCGGTCGACCCTGTTGCGAATCGTCCTGTCGACGACATCCCTCAGTATGCGGGCCTCGTGCGACGAGGTGCGCCATCCCTCCTGGTTGAAGAAGGTGTAGGCGAAGAGAGTGGCGTTACGACCGCCCTTCGCCTTGAGTTCAATGACATGCCACTCGATCCCGTCGGCGTCCAGCGTCCAGCTGCGGCCCACGTCCGCGCCCTGGGACGGCAGACAGAGTTCCGGCCGGTGGAGGGACTGCTTGTTCGGACCCGAGACGACGGTCGAGACGTCGAAGCCGAAGACCTCCGCGTACGGCATGTCGCGCCACGCAAGGCGCTCGAGCGGCGAATAGCGGCGACGCGAGACCTCTGCGCCGACCAGCACGTTCGTCTCCGCGAGCGACGGCTCGACGCTCTCTCCGACGAACGAGGCGACGCCGTCGGGAAGCGTCAGTTCGCGCCCGTCCGCGAAGTGCACCGTGAACGGCGCGGCGAGCGAAGCGTCGAGGCGCTCCGGCAGCCCGACCTTCGGCGGTTCGGCTATCTCCGGCCGCGGAGTCATTGCCTGGAAGGTCATCGCCCCGAAGACGAGGAGACATGTCGCGACGGGCACCAGGACGGAAGACCGCCGATCGCCGTCCACGGAGGCTTCTTCGCCGTTCTTCGCCGGATCGGCGGCGACGCTGCGGCGCCTGCAGACGGCGTCGCAGATCCTCGTGATCGCCTCGCCGGCCGCGAAGAGGAGTCCGATGGCGATGAAGAAGACGACAAGTCCCGCGAAATCGTGGGTGAACAGCGTAGCGAAGCCGGAGCTCGAGCACTTCGCCACGATGCAGATGGACATGATGCGGCAGACGTTGCCCGCCACGGCGCACGGTATCGAGAAGAGGAAGAGAACGGCGCGACGCGTCCAGGTCGGCTGCGAGAAGTATGCGTATCCGGCGCCCAGCGCCATGAGCGCGAAGATGGACCTGAGTCCGCTGCACGGATCCGCGATGTCGACGCCGAACGGATTTCCGTCGATCACCACGCCTGGGAGCATTATCAGGTTCCCTTCGCGGACGATGTCCATTCCGAAGAACGAGAGGATCCCCGCGGAGACGGCGCTCACGAATATCCTGAGGTGGACGGTGACGAGCGAAAGGTAGGAGTTGAGCGGCATGCAGAAGAGGAGGAACGCGGCGGGGAAGAGAAGCCTCCCTGCCGTCCGCCGGCCGAACATCGCCCACGGAATCGCAACGAGGAGTCCGACGAAGGCGACAAGCTCGAACCTGACCTGCAGTCCGCGGGCGCCGAGGATCCCGAGACAGGCGAACGGCACGACGGCGACGAGTCCCCAGACCGACGGCGCGCCGAACGACTTCACGATTCCCGCGCGGTCGCGCCACAGGATGTACAGGGCGAAGAACGGAACGAGCCATCCGTGCGAGAGATCCTCCTCCGGGGCCCTGAAGACGCCGGGCAGATGGCTGAACGTCATCGCGTGGAATCCGGCGAAGAGCGCGACTAACGCCACCGCGCAGAGCGCGATGCGAATCTTCCTTTCGTCGAGCTTCATTGCCGGCACGTCAGACCAGCCCCCTCAGGTATTGTCCGTACGTCGACTTGCCGTACGTGTCGGCGATTCGCCTCAGACGCTCGTCGTCGATCCATCCCCTGGCCCACGCGATCTCCTCTATGCAGGCGATCTGGAGCCCCTGCCGGTCTATGAGCGCGCGGACGAAGTTCGTCGCGTCCGCAAGCGACTGGTGGGTTCCGGTATCGAGCCACGCATAGCCTCGACCCATCGTCTCGACGGAGAGCCTGCCCTCCTCGAGGTACATGCGGTTCAAGTCCGTGATCTCGTACTCGCCGCGGGCGGACGGCCTGAGGGCCGCCGCCTTCTCGACCACGTCGTTCGGATAGAAGTAGAGTCCGACGACGGCGTAGCTTGACTTCGGTCTCTCCGGCTTCTCCTCGAGCGAGACCGCCCTGCCGTCGCGATCGAACTCCACGACTCCGTAGCGTTCGGGGTCCGCCACGCGATAGCCGAACACCGTGGCGCCGGCGGACCTGTCGGCGTTCGCGAGGAGTCTCGGGAGGTCGGCGCCGTAGAATATGTTGTCGCCGAGGACGAGGCATGCGTCGTCGCCCGCGAGGAATTCGCGTCCGAGGACGAACGCCTGGGCGAGACCGTTCGGAATCGCCTGCACCTTGTAGGAGAACCTCATGCCGAGGTCCGATCCGTCTCCGAGGAGCCTCTCGAAGCTCGGCAGGTCCTGCGGAGTGGAGATGACGAGGACGTCGCGGATTCCGGCGAGCATCAGCGTCGACAGCGGATAGAACACCATCGGCTTGTCGTAGACGGGCAGGAGCTGCTTCGACACGACGCGAGTGAGGGGATGGAGCCTTGTCCCCGCGCCACCAGCAAGTATTATGCCTTTCCTCATTTTCAGACGGTAGTTTTCAGATGGTGGTTGTCAGATTGTGTTCGCCGGCGGGCGGAGGACCGCCCGTCCCGAGGCGCTCGCCGGAATAGCGGCCGCGGCGGACGGGTCCCCACCACCATTCGTTGTCGAGATACCAGCGGACAGTCCTCCTTATGCCGGTTTCGAAGTTCTCGCGCGGACTCCAGCCGAGCTCGCCGGCGAGCTTCGACGGATCTATCGCGTACCTGAGGTCGTGCCCCGGCCTGTCGCTCACGAACGTTATCAGGCTCTCGTACTTCCGTCCGTCCTCGCGCGGTTTCATCTCGTCGAGTATCGCGCAGACGGTCTTCACGACCTCGAGGTTCGTGCGTTCGTTGTGCCCGCCGACGTTGTACGTCTCCCCCGGCACGCCCTTCTCGTTCACGAGGAGGAGGGCGCGCGCGTGGTCCTCGACATACAGCCAGTCGCGCACGTTCGCGCCCCTGCCGTACACCGGGAGCGGCTTCGAGTCGAGACAGTTGAGGATGACGAGCGGAATCAGCTTCTCCGGAAAGTGGTAGGGTCCGTAGTTGTTGGAACAGTTCGTCAACAGGGTGGGCAGCCCGTACGTGTCGTGCCAGGCGCGCACGAGATGGTCGCCGGCGGCCTTGGACGCGGAATACGGCGAATGCGGCGAATACGGCGTCTTCTCGGTGAAGAATCCCGTCGCTCCGAGCGTGCCGTAGACCTCGTCGGTGGAGATGTGCTGGAACCGGAACGCCGCCCTTCCGTCTTCCGTGAGCGTCCGCCAGTATCCGAGGGCGGACTGGAGGAGCGTCGCGGTTCCGACGATGTTCGTGCGGACGAATTCTCCGGGTCCGTCGATCGACCGGTCGACGTGGGACTCCGCCGCCAGGTGGAAGATCGTGTCCGGCCGGAAGTCCGCAAACGCGCGATCCATCGCCGCCCGGTCGCAGACGTCCGCCTTGAGGAAGGCGAGCCTCGGATTCGACGACTCGAGCGTCGAGGGATCGAGTCCGACCTCCTTGAGCGACTCCGGCACCCCTGCGTAAGTGAGCTTGTCCACGACGAGCACGCTCGCCTTCGTCTCCCTGAGGAGAAGTCTCACGAGGGCCGAGCCTATGAACCCGGCCGCGCCTGTCACGATGCACCGCTTCGAAAACGACTCTTCCATCGACTACCTGTCCTCCTGCGCTATCATCTCCCGTCCGACGGCGACTATGCGCCTGTCTATGCGCGTCTTTATCTGCGAGACCGAGTTGCGCGAAATTCCGAACCTCTTCGCGACAGACGCGATGTCTTCGCCCTCGAGCGCATACGCCCTGTAGACGTTGCGGTCGCGCTCGGAGAGGGCTGTCTTGTTGAGAACGTGGGAGACCGCGCTCTGGAGGACGGCCCGGCGCCATTCCTCGTCGAGCTTCTCGGGCGACTCCGTAGGCATCTCCATTATGTCCGCGACCGTCGACGCCTCGTCCTCGCCGACGGGAGAATCGAGCGATATGTGACGGTCGGCGGCCCTGACGACGTCCTTGCGGCGCGCCATGCGAACCTCGTTGACGATCATGGTCGCCAGGTACGAATGGAACTTCCCCTTCTCGGGCGTGTACTGTCCGTTCCTGAGGACGTCCACGAGCTTGCCGAGGACGGCCATGACTATGTCGTCCGCGTTGGCCTCGCCGCCCTTGTACGCCGCGAACTGCCTGATGGCGCCCTGGTATGTATCCCAGAAGCGGACCCATGCCGCCGAATCCTCCCCCGGGGAGAGGTCCTTGATCTTCGCGATCAGCGTTACGGATGTTACGGGGAAGCTGCTCATTGTCCGATCAGCATCTCCAGCTTTTCCACGGCCCGCTGCAGCAGCCAGACAAGGTCCTCGTCGCTCCCCGCCTGCATGTACCCCTCAGGCCATTCGTCGAAAGGCTCGTCGGCGTCCTCCGTGAACGCCTCCTGCAGCTTCTCCAGCCCCTCGACCAGGCGCTTGGGAGTGATCGCTCCTGACTCGAGGCTGGAGAACAGGCCGTGCGTCAGGACGAGCGCGTCTATGCGCGCGGCCTCGAGGTCCTCCCTCGAAGGCATGGCACCCTCGACCGGCTCGTCGGACATCTCCTCCTCGTCCTTGGCCTCGGCGGGAATGCGGAAGAGCTCGTCGAAGGAATACGGCGACGTGTGGATCACCGACTTCAGGCGCCGTTCCGTCTCGCGAAGCCTGCGCTCGCCGTTGTACCTTACGCCCAGGATGGCGATCGCCACGCCGGCCGCGACGAGCATGGCGCCGATGTAGCGCGCGATGTGACGGGCGAAGTGTCCGCGCCCCTTCTCCTTCAGCCAGCGCTCCTCCCACTTCGCCTCGTTGCGCTCCTGGTCCGCGCGCTTCTCGTCGGCGTAGGAGAGGCATTCTCGGCCGTTCGGATTCGAGTGGACGAGCCTCGGGATTATCCTTCGCCAGACGGGATCGTAGGAAGAGAGGACTCCCGCCACGTCGGTTCTCGCGTCGCACCAGGTGCCGGTGAGAAGCCTGTAGATCATGACGCCGAGCGCGTAGTAGTCGCTCTGTGGCGAGGCCGCGACGCCCATCTCCAGCTCAGGTGCCATGTAGCCTATCGAGCCCATGACGAGGTCCCGCCCCTCGCGCATCTTCACGATCGTCTGGACCGTGTCCACGATCTTGGCGCCGTCGCCCCTCGCGTCGAAGACCTTCGATATGCCGAAGTCAGTGAGGACCGCGTGTCCATCCGGCCCCACGAGGACGTTCTGAAGCTTGAGGTCCCGGTGTATGACGCCGTGAGAATGGATGTATGCGAGCCCGTCGCGAAGATCGTCGTACCAGCGCCCTATCGTCTCCTCGTCGACGGTTCCGGCTCCTATGTCGGCGAGCGAGCAGGTGCGGCCGTCCCTGTCGAGGATCAGGTCCATGACGAAGTACGGACGTCCGCTCTCCTCGTCGGTGCCGATGTCCGTGACGCGGACTATGCGGGGATGGTTGAGGCGGGCAAGCAGGCGTCCCTCGACGAGGAACCGCTCGCGAACGCCGGAATCGTCCCTGTCGTAGGTGAAGAGCTTGAGCGCGTGGCGAGAGCCGAGTTCGGGATACTCGACCTCGTAGACTTCGCTCATGCCGCCCTTCCCGAGCAGCCTGACGACCTTGTATCCGCCTATCTGTCTATCCTCCATGGTGCGCTTGCTCCAGGCATTGTCCAAAACCTCAGTTAAGCGATTTGGAAGATATTATATCAAAAATATCTCTGATTATGCGAAGCCGAGAACGTCCCGCATGGTGTATTTTCCCGCCGGACGACCCTTGGCCCAGAGGAGGGCCTTCAGGGCTCCCGCGGCGAAGGCCGCGCGATCCTGCGCCTTGTGCACGAGTTCGACGCGCTCGAGATCCCCCGCGAACACGACCGTGTGGTCGCCGACAACCGATCCGCCGCGAAGCGCGTGTATCGCAATCTCGCCGCGCGGCCGCTCGCCGACGTCGCCATGACGTCCGAAGACGACGGGAGGCTGGCGGCCGGCGGATTGCGGAGCGCGGCCTGCGACGACGGAATCCTTGAGCATCAGCGCCGTGCCGGACGGGGCGTCCTTCTTGTGGCGGTGGTGCATCTCGGTTATCTCGACGTCGTATTCGGGGCCCAGCAGCGCGGCCGCCTTCCTCGCGAGCTCCACGAGGAGGTTTACGCCAAGCGAATAGTTGCCGCTCTGCACGACCGGAATCCTCTTCGCCGCCTCGTCCACGACGGCCTGCTCGTCCGGCGCGAGGCCGGTCGTCCCGATGAGATACGGGATACCCTCCTCCGCCGCCTTCCTCACTCCCGCAGGGACTCCGGTGTGGTGCGAGAAGTCGATGACTCCCTCGACTCCCGCGCCCCAGGTCCTTTCGTAGCCTTCCGCCACGTCGACCCTTGAGACGACCTCCAGCTCGGTTCCCTCGGCAAGCTCGATGAGCTTCTTCCCCATGCGCCCGGCGGCGCCGACTATCGCTATCTTCATTTTTTCTCTCCCTTGAAAGTCAGGTACCGCCATGCGGCGGCGACGCCCGCGTCGCGAAGAAGCTCCACCGCGCTGAGGAGGTAGGTCCCGCGCCACCACTTCATCCCGGGGTCGAGCCGCCGCCTCGCGTCGCGCATCGTGAACTTGACGGACGCCTTGCGCTTCGAAAGCCCCGAGCTCATCACGCCTTCGGGCCTCACTATGTATTCGTAGTCCGAGGCGGACGAAACCCGCATCGACTTCGCCCTTTCGGCATAGGCGGAAAGGAACATCGCGTCGTCGTACGTGACGAGGGTTTCGTCGAACCTGAGGTCTCCGATCACCGTCCGGCGGAACGCCTTGGCCCAGACGTTGCCGAACTCCCTCCCGCAGCCCCTCCACATCCGCTTCGGAGTCCACCACCGCAATATGTCGCGGACCCTGTACCCAAAGACCGCCTTCCTCACGCGGCGCTTCACATCTTCGCCGCGGTAGACCGCGCCGGGGTCCGGCGGAGCCATTTCCGTCGTCGGACCGGATTCGCCGCCGCGCAGCCTGAAACCGCACCATCCGAGGTCCACGCCCTCGACCGATTCGACCAGATGCGACATCCAGTCCGGATCCATCAGGTCGTCGGGATCCGCGAAAAGGATTATGCCGCCGGTCGCGCTGTCGAGGCCCGTGTTGCGCGCGGCCGCAGCTCCGCCGTTCTTGCGGCGGATCAGGCGGAAGCCTTCCGCGAGGACCGGACCGTAGTCGCACCCGTCGTCTCCGTCGTCCACGAAGACGGCCTCCCATCCGCCGGAATACGTCTGCGCGCGGAGGGAAGCGCAAAACCGCGCGAGGAACCTCCCCGCGCGGTAGCATGGAATTATGACGGAGACGTCCGGCATCTACCCCCTGATCGCCTCGAACGCCTGGTCGAGGTCGGCGATGATGTCCTCTGCGGACTCGATGCCGCAGCTGAAGCGGATGAGGTCCGGCGGAATGCCCGCGGCCAGGAGCTGCTCGTCAGTGAGCTGGCGGTGGGTGTGCGAGGCCGGATGCAGAACGCAGCTCCGCGCGTCCGCGACGTGCGTCACGATCTCGATCAGCCTGAGCGAGTCCATGAACCTGATGGACTTGTCGCGCCCGCCCTTGAGTCCGAACGTCAGGACGCCCGAGGGGAGTCCGCCATCGAACTGCTTGTCGCAGAGCGCCTTGTACTTCGAGTCCTCGAGTCCCGCGTAGTTGACCCACGCGACCTCGGGGCGCGTCCTTAGGTGCTTCGCGCACGCAAGGGCGTTCTCCGCGTGGCGGCGGATCCTGAGGTGCAGGCTCTCGAGTCCGAGATTGAGCACGAACGCGTTGAACGGGGACGGGATGGAGCCGTAGTCGCGCATGAGCTGCGCGGTCGCCTTCACGATGAACGCGTTCCTGCCGAATGTCTTCGTATAGGAAAGTCCGTGGTAGGACGGATCCGGCGCGACGAGGCACGCGAACCTGTCCGGATGCCTCTCCCACTCGAAGCTGCCGCTGTCGACGATCGCGCCGCCGACCTGCGCCGCGTGGCCGTCCATGTACTTCGTCGTCGCATGCGTGACGATGTCCGCGCCGAACCTGAAAGGACGGCAGAGGACGGGGGTCGGGAAGGTGTTGTCGACGATCAGCGGGACACCGTGCGCGTGGGCGATTCGCGAGAACTTCTCGATATCGAGCACGGCGCCGGACGGATTCGCGACCGTCTCGCCGAAGACGCACTTCGTGTTGGGCTTGAACGCCGCGGAGATCGTCGCCTCGTCCGCGTCGGGATCGACGAACGTGAAGTCGATGCCGAGCTTCCTGAGGGATACGTTGAAGAGGTTGTACGTTCCGCCGTAGATCTGCGCGCTCGAGACGACATGGTCGCCGGCCTGGCAGAGGTTGAGGACGGCGAAGGTCGAAGCGGCCTGTCCGGAGCTCGTGAGCATCGCGGCGACGCCGCCCTCGAGCTGGCATATCTTCGCGGCCACGTTGTCGTTCGTCGGGTTCTGCAGGCGGGTGTAGAAGTAGCCCGCGGCCTTGAGGTCGAAGAGGTCCGCCATCTGCTGGGTCGTCTCGTAGCGGAAAGTCGTGGACGCGACGATCGGCGGCTGACGGGGCTCGCCCCTCCTGGGCTGCCATCCGCCCTGTACGCATATCGTATCGATTGTCATTGCCTTGCTCCCTCCTGTTTCGGAATGGTTGCGGGATATTATACCAAATTTCAGCGTCCTCAGAACTCGGCGGAACGGGACATGTCCGGGACGAGAGAGACCCTGTCGCCGGGCCTGAACCCGGCGAAGCCGGGAATCCGCGCGATGGCCGAGAAGTCGAAGTGCTCGAGGTTGACGTGGACAAGCGTCTCGGATCCGAGCGGCTCCAGGAAGTCGACGACGGCCGTCACGGCTCCCTCTCCCCTGCCGCCGTCGTTGCCGATTCCCTCGAGCGCGAGATGCTCCGGCCTCACGCCGATCGTCCTCACCGGCGAGAGCGTGCCTACGGGGAAGAGGTTCATGGGCGGGGTCCCTATGAATCCCGCGACGAACCTGTTCGCCGGCTTCTCGTAGAGTTCGAGCGGGGGCGCGACCTGCTGGATGACACCCTCGGACATGACGACGATCCTCTCGCCCATCGTCATCGCCTCGGTCTGGTCGTGCGTCACGTATATCATGGTCGCCCTGAGCCTGTTGTGAAGGCGTATTATCTCCGCACGCATCTCGACGCGCATCTTCGCGTCCAGGTTCGAGAGCGGCTCGTCGAAGAGGAACACGGAAGGCTCGCGGACGATTGCGCGCCCGAGCGCGACCCTCTGGCGCTGTCCGCCGGAGAGCGCCTTCGGGAGGCGCTTCAGGTACGGAACGAGTCCGAGCGCCTCCGCCGCCTCTCGGACACGGCGCTCCATCTCCTCCCTCGGCGTGTGGCGGAGCTTCAGCGCAAAGGACAGGTTCTCCTCCACCGTCATGTGCGGATAAAGGGCGTAGTTCTGGAACACCATCGCGATGTCGCGGTCCTTCGGAGGAAGATTCGTGACGTCGCGCCCGCCTATCGAGATAGTGCCTCCTGTCGGAATTTCGAGCCCGGCGACCATCCTGAGCGTGGTGGACTTTCCGCAGCCGGACGGACCTACAAGCACGAGGAACTCGCCGTCCCCGACGACGAGGTTGAAGTCCTTCACCGCGGGGCGATCGCCCCGCGCGTAGACCTTTCCCACTCCTGTGAACCTTACCTCTGCCATCTACTGCGGAATCCTGTGGACGATCGCGCGCTTGAGGGTGAGCGGATCCGAATACGCGATTCCGGAATCCGCAGGCAGCCCGAACGCGAGCCGCGTGACCTTGGCGCCAGTTCCCCTGAGCATCTCCGCCGCATAGCCTGCCGTGGCGTCGCCCTCCATGTCCGTCGAGAGGGCGAGAAGCACCTCGGAGAACCCCTCCCTGACGACACGGTCGACGAGCTCGGGGAAGCGCAGCCTCTCGGGACCCATCCTGTGCGACGGCGAAAGCTTTCCGCCGAGCGCGTGGTAGCGCCCGCGAAACGCGCCCGTCGCCTCGATGGACGCGATGTCCGAGGGATCCTCGACGACGCAAAGGACCTCTCCGTCCCGCGTAGAGTCCGTGCAGAGATCGCACGGATCGCGGTCCGGAGTCGTGAACGCCCCGCACCTCGAACAGGGCTTCACCCCGTCGCGGGCCTCCGTCAGCGCGCGCTGGAGCGGCTCCATGAGCCGCACCTTCTCGCGGACGAGCGCGAGCGCGGCGCGGGCCGACGAGCGCCTTCCGAATCCCGGAAGGCGCGCAAGGCACCGTTCGAGCTCTGCGATCGGCGCTATCACTTGCCGAAGAGTCCGTTCATCGCGCCGGAGGCCTGCATCATGCGCTGCATCTCGCGCTGGACTGTGTCGCGCGCCTTCTTGAGCGCGATGTTGACGACGTTCAGAAGCATCGTCTCGAAGCGGGCCGGCTTGCCGGCCTTGACCTCGTCGTACGCGGTCGGCTCCATCGTGATGCTCTCGACCGTCATGTCGCCCTTCACGACGACGGTGATTCCGCCGTTGGAGTGGCTGACCGAAATCTTCGCGATTTCGGCCTGTATCCTCTTGGCCTCGGAGCGCATCTTCATCGCTTCGCCCAGCTGTCCGAAAATTCCCATTGTGCTGTTCCTTTGCTGTTGGTTGGTTATGCGTCCAGCCTGCGTCCGCTCAGGTCCTCGTAGGCCTTGACGTAGATTTCGCGCGTGCGGGCGATCACATCGTCCGGAAGGACCGGCCCCGGCGGCTGGTGATTGAAGTTGATCGAATCGAGCCAGTCGCGGACGTACTGCTTGTCCAGGGACGGCGGGTTCGCCCCGACCCTGTAGCTGGCCTTCGGCCAGAAGCGCGAGCTGTCGGGGGTGAGGACCTCGTCCGCCAGGACCAGGGATCCGTCCGCCTCCCTGCCGAACTCGAACTTCGTGTCCGCGATGATGATGTCGTGCTCGAGCGCGTAGTCGGCCGCCTTGCGGTAGAGCCCGATCGTCGCGTCCCTCAGGAGCTTCGCGGTGTCGGTCCCGACCAGCTTCTCGGTCGCCGCGTAGTCGATCGCCTCGTCGTGGTCGCCGATCGCGGCTTTCGTCGTCGGGGTGAAGAGGACCTCGTCGAGCCTGGACGCGTTCTGGTAGCCTTCGCGAAGTTTCTGGCCGTTGACGGTGCCGGACCTGGAGTACTCCTTCCATCCGGACCCTGTGAGATACCCGCGGGCGATGCACTCGACGGGCACCATGTCGACCTTCCGTACGAGCATCGAGCGCCCGGCGAGGTCCTTCGCGTACGGCTTCAGAACCTCGGGATACTCGTTCACGTCGGCCGTGACGAGGTGGTTCTTCATCCCGAGGAACTCGAGCCAGAAGAGAGAGAGCTGGTTTAGCACCCTGCCCTTGTCCGGGACTCCGCACGGGAGTATTACGTCGAATGCGCTGATGCGGTCCGTGACGACCATCAACAGCCTGTCGCCGAGATCGAAGACGTCCCGGACCTTTCCGCTCTTCGATGGAACGCCCGGAATCGAGCATTCGAGGAGCGCGTTGTTCTTGTCGTATTTCATTGTTGTCCTTTCAAAATGGAATTCATTCGGCGATCATGGGCGAGGCAAGGCGCCTCAGGGTGGAGTCGGAGAGTATGAACACCGCGTCCGACGCGCCGAGCGTCGCAAAGCGTCCGCCGTGCGAGCGCTCGCCTATTATTATGTTTCGCCTCAGGGCGCCCTTCTGGAACGAGTCGACGGCTATCGTCCAGCGCGGCTTGTCGAGCCCGTACCTGACGAGGTCGTCGGACGTCATCTTGAGCTTCACGATCTTCTCCGCCCTGAGCGGCGAGAGCGCGGCGAGTATGTCCGATATCGCGGACGGGACGACCGTCCCCGAGCGTCCCGACGACTCGACCGTCCACTCCCTCAGGTCCCTGTCGAAGACCACGGCGTCCGGCCTCTCGGAACCGGCGGAGGAAACGGCGAGGCGCTTCACGTCGGCGGGATCGATGCCGATTATGTCGCGGCTCCTGAGGTCCGCGAGATCCATCGACGAGAGGATCGCGTCGCGCGACACCGTCTCGGGCGGGGCGTTCGTGGCGAGAGAGACGACCACGACCGGCCCGCCGCGTTCCGCCGCGTCGGCGACACGGTCCTCCGTCCTCAGCGAAAGCAGCTTCTCCACGAGCTTCGCGGCGGAATCCTGGTCCGCCGCGACCGCGATCGGGGCGTCGAGTCGCCACGCGCCGCCGACTTCGCGAGCCAGGAGGTAGTTGACGTCCCCGTCGGCAAGCGAGACCCGGGTCACGTCCTTCGCTTTGAAGGGGAACAGTCGAGTGTCGGTGAAATCGCCTGTCCTGGCGAAGTCGGCGAGGGCACCGTCGACCGTCACTATGGCGCCGCCGTCCTGCACGAGCGCATAGACGAGGCCCTTCTCGTCCGCCTTGCCGAACACCACCTGCCTGTCGGACCCGCCGACATGGAGCGTGACCGCGGTAGAACTGTCGGCGTCGAGACCGCGGCTGCCGAGCATCGCGGTCGTCGCGATGTCCGGCTCGTTCGTCTCGCCGACAGGCCAGACGTATCCGGCCGCCCTCGCAAGCGACAGGGCGGAGAGGAAATCCTTCACCTTGACGGCGGACGCCGGCTCGGGGGGATCTCCCTCCCTTACGCCGGACCGTGTCCACACACCGTCCTTGAGGCGGAACCTGAGGAGGGAGCCCTGTCCGCGCTTCACGTCGAAGGCGTCGACGCCGTCCACTCCGGACGGGAAGAGCTCTGCCTCGCGGAATCGCTCCGCCGGCGAATCCACGGCGGCGAGGATGTTCGTCCCGACGACGTACATGCGCGGGTCTCCGTCTATGTACGCGAACACGCCGTCGCGGACCGGGGTAAGCTTTCCAAAGCTCACGGAACTGGAGCCTGCCGCGGTGGAAACCGTCACCCTGACCGACGGGTCGTCCATTCCATAGTCGCTCCGCGTGCGTCCGAACTTCAGGAGCTCGCCCTCGCCGTGGGCGCTGCGTATCGAATCGAGCGTCAAGGCGTCGACAACCCTCATCACGGCCTGCTCGTCGGCAAGCGCCGAGAACGGACTCTCGAGCCTCCATGCGTCCTTCTTGGCGAGCACGATAGGACGTTCCCCCCGACGCTCGACGACGATTCCCGACACCTCCGCCGACGAAAACGCCGCGAGCCTCGTCCTGCTCACGAGCGGCTCGCCCTTGTCGTTCAGGGACAGCAGGATATGCGCCCCCGCGAGAAGCAGGATCAGAAACAGCAGTCGGACGACAAGCTTCGCGTTGCTCATGCTTTTCGCCTCCTCGACATCACCAGGACCGACAGCAGCAGGAACATCGCGGACGGGAACGCGACTCCGGAACAGATCGCGAAGCGAGTCCTCTCGTCGCGGTCCATGCCGGAGACGAGGAGGTCCGGCTCCACTCCGGACTGCGTCATCACGTCGCGGCCGGAAAGATACTTGACGGCGTTGAGGAAGAAGTCCCTGTTTGCGTTCGCGTACTTCCTGAGGGGAGCGTTCTGGACGAATCCGGTATCGCCGACCGCGACAATCCTCGTCGGCCTGAGAGCGAGCTTCGACCCGCCCTCGCCCCACTCGACTGCCGCCGCGAGGCACGTTCCGTCGACGCCGACGAGCGGCGAATACTGCCTGCGATCCGCGGCGGACGCGGATTCCGCCGCGGCCGACTCGCCGAACGAGACGGGATCGTCCAGCACCATCTGCTGTCCGACGAACGGAGCGGAGACGACGTGGTTCGTCGCGAAGTCGCGGACGACGACGTCTGTCCCGGAGAGCGTCCTCGCGTTGGGAAGCGACGCCGCCATCGGCCTTATGCCCCATTCGGAAAGAAGCGTCGAGAGTCCGCCGGACTCCGCGCTGTCGAGAAGGACGAGGAGCCTCCCTCCCTCGCTCCTGCCGCCGCGGCCCTCCAGGTAGTTCCTGAGCCTGTTCATCTCGGCCGCGGAGAATTCGTTCTTGGCGCCGGCGACGACGACAAGCGCGCAGTCGTCCGCGATGGCGTCGCCGGACGTGAGGTCTATCGTCTTGTTGCCATATCCGTCAAGCGCCAGGTCGCGCGAGATGTTGCTGAGCCCGAACGGACCGTAGTCGTCGAAGGACGCCTCTCCGTGTCCCTTCGTCCAGTAGACGCAGCTTCTCCTGAACGGGAGCGAGACGCGCTCTATGACGGACATGCAGGCGCGCTCCCCGCAGTCGTCCTCGAGGTGCAGCGTCCCGACGATCCTGCCGCCATGCTCGAACACCAGGCTGTCGCGCCTGACGCCCTCCCTGTCGAGACGTCCCGCCTCGCCCAGGTCCAGCGCCGGATCGACGTATCTCACGCCTATCCTGACCCCGCACATGGCGTCCGCCTCGGCCGAAAGCGCCTTGAGGAAGTGGCTGAGCGGACGGAACCTCGGATCGCCGCGCTCGAGGAACGCGGTCACGGTCACCGTTCCGCGGGACTCCGCGAGAATATCCCTCGTGCGGGCGGAAAAACGCATGGCGCGCTTGCCCAGCGGAAGGTCCAGACCGATGTCGAGGCGGTATGCGAGGCCGACAGCAAGAACAGTCGCGACTGCGCCCAGGAAGACGGCGAACCACGTCGTGGCGAGGAATCCCCTGCCGCCCCGCCCGACGCACCGCAGCGCGGCAACGGCCTTGGACGCGAAGAGGAGCGCGGCGACCGCGAGGATGAAGCAGGAGACGAGCGCCCCGGTGGAGACGAACCCGGAGGCGAAGTCGAAGACCTGGGCGTCGAGCGGCATGTCGCCGAAGGCCGAACGACCCGCCCCGGACCATTTCACGAGAGCGTACCAGGCTCCACGCGGGATGACGGACAGCAGCGCGATCGTCGTCGTGGCGGCGGCGGCGGAATTCATGAACCACGCGCTGGCGGCGACGGCGACGGCGCACCAAAGCATGCCCTGCACGGCAAGTGCGCAGACGCCGGGAAGGAAGGAGACGAATCCGACGTCCTCGAGAAGCGCGGGCGCGAACATGCGGACGAACGCGAGGGAAGACACGAGGGCGATGACGATGTTCAGCAGGGTAATGGCCCAGACGCCGAGGAACTTGCCGAACACCAGGTCGCGCTCCCTGACGGGAGAGGAGAGGAGGACGTCGATGCGCCCGGACCGTCTCTCGTCGCTCCAGACGTCCATCCCGAGAATTGCGGCGAGGAACGGAAGTGCCGGGGCGAGCGACACGGCCCAAAGCGGCGCAAGCTCGACGCGCAGGCCTTCCGCCTCCTCGAGGCCGAACGCGAATGCAAGGGCTGACCACGAGAGGAATCCGGCCGTCGCGAGCGCGGTCGTATACAGCCCGCGGGCAAGGCCGAACGTGCGGCGGAAAGTCACGCGCACCGGTCCCATCAGCCGCCCCCCTTCAGCGCCTTGTCGACGCGCGCGGCGAACTCGGTCCTGGCGATGCCCGCGGCCGGGACGGAGGACGAGATGGAGCCGTTCCTGAGCACGAGAACGCGCGAGGCCCACTTCACGATGTCGGGTATTTCGTGTCCGGTGACGATGACCGAGGAGAACGTCGCGACGGTGGAGACGATCTTTCCGACGGACTCCCTCATCGGGACGTCGAGTCCGGCAAGGACGTCGTCGAGAAGCATGACGCGCGGCCTGAGGAGCATGGCGTCCGCGAGCGCCACGCACTTCTTCTGCCCGAAAGAGAGATTGTGTATCATCGTGTCGAACACGTCCGCGAGCCGGCATATTTCGGTCGCCTCGCCGACGCGGCGACGAATGCGCTTGTCGGGCTCGCCCTTGAGCCGCGCACGGTACTTGAGGTACGACTTGACGGTCATGTCCTCGTACAGGGCCGGGCTCTCCTGCATGTAGCCGAGCTGCGACCGGTACCGCAGCGGATGCGACAGGGCGTCCTGTCCATCCGAAAGGATGGCTCCGGACTCCGGCGCCATCAGCGTCGCCAGAATCTTGAGGAGGGTCGTCTTGCCCGCGCCGTTGTCACCCGCAATGGCGACCGCCTCGCCGGGCGAGACGGAAAACGACACGTCGCGCAGGACCTTGCGCCGGTCGTACGAAAAGGCTATGTTGCGGACCTCGAGCATGTAGAGGCATATTATATCATATATCCGCCATCTTGAGGTGTTCGGCGCCAAAAGCGAGTAGGGGGCATTGCGCTTATAGTCATTTGACCGAGACTGGCTTGCCTTCGAAGAAGTCGACGATGGCGCCGACGTTTTCGGCGCCCTGGAAGCCGTGCGGGTGGTGGCCGTACATGTCGCGCTTGAAGACCTTGATGTCGCCGCCCGCCGCCTTGAAGCGCGGGATGAAGATTTCGCAGTTCTTGCTTGGAGGAACGACCGTGTCAGCCCCGCCGTAGAGAAGCAGAACCGGTATCTTCGCCTTGGCGATCTTGTCCGCGAGGTTTATCGGCATACGCGGATCTTTCGACCAGTCGCCGCCCTCGGGCGAACCCCAGACCTTGGCAGCCGGCCATCCGCCGAGGTTGAACGCCGCAAAGTTCATAAGCGGCGCATCCAAGTAGATGCGCGAAACGTCCTCCGGGTGCGCGGCGGCGTAGCGCGTGGAATAGAAGCCGCCCCAGCTCATGCCGATCAGGTTCGCCTTCGCGGCAAAACCGAGCTTGCCGACGAGGAAGTCATGGAAGCGCTTGGCAATCTCCACGCCTTTCGGCGACATCCAGTCGATGTCGTCGAGATAGACGTAGCAGTAGCCGCGCCTGACGCAATCCACCTGCCCGGTGAATTCCGCGAATGCGCCCGGCCACTTCATGCACCACATCCACTGGCGTCCCGGCTTTGCCTCGACCGGCTCGTCGAAATACGCCTTGTATCCTTCGAACGTAAACGTGTAGCGCTTCGCGTCGGCGTATCCCGCGCCAACCTCGGCCTTCACGCCCGCGTCCGCAAGCCGTGCACCAGCCGTCTTCGCGGTCGCCGCGCTTTCCGCGGCGGTTGCCGCAGGTGCAATCGCCACGACAAGCGCAGCGCCAACTAAAAGAAGCATTCGCCTTGCATTCATGCGATTTGTCTCCACAGTCGTTTTGTTTGTTGTATTATACACCAAATCTGCATGAGACATCAATCCCCTGCAATTGCAGGGTGTGGGCGACGAGACGACGCACAACAGTGGCCGTCGCCGCGGCCCTTCGCAAACAGCTCCTCAAAATCTGACCACCTAAGCCAGGCAGACCAGGCACGGACAGTGTCCGTCACTTCGCGAGCTCGTACATCATCGTCGGGGCGTTTGCGCCCTCGCCGGCCGCGACGCTGGCAGTAAAGACATACGCGCCGTCGACGTACTTGGCGGGGACTTTCCTCATGCGCGTGCCGTCGGAGGCGAGCGCGTAGAGCGAAAGCCCCGCATTCGCGTTCTTGAGCGAGACCTTCGCGGAACCCGTCTTTGCAAGATACGGAAGATTGCCCCACGCCTTTGTGTCGGTCCGCTTGTCGTTCGTAAAGGACATGTCCGTGTTCACGACGTCGGTGATGTGCAGGACCAAGACGCGGCGCGACTTCGCAAGCGGTGCGCCGTCCATCGCCGAAGCCGAGACGCTGCAGAACGTCGTCGCGCCAGAAACGGCGAGCGGCCCCGCCGAGAGGTCGTGCCTGTCGATCGAGCAGACCGCGGCCGTGCGCGGCGAATTGACCGAGAGGTCGCCTGCCTTCGTGCTGATGCGGATCTCCTTCGTGTCCGAGACAGTCTCGCCCGGGAACTTTGGAATTGCGCTCTTAGTCGCGGCGGTCCAGGTCTTCGCGCAGGCAAGTTTCGGGCTCTCGCCGTTGTCGGCCGTGTAGGAGCCGATGCGAGAGGT
>JAFONM010000077.1 GCA_017418445.1 Kiritimatiellia bacterium | reverse complement strand
GCCAGCCGGACGACGTGCGGCGGAGAAACGCCTGTCCGGTCGTACACTCGCCTGAAATTCCGTTGACAAGGCGAAGCGTAGTCGTGGCGCAGCAGTCCTCCATCCTGCCGGTCACTGCGTACTCTACGCGTCCCCTGAGGGAGAACTTCACCGACGACAGCCTGGCGGGGACGACAAAGGATACCGCCGTCTCTGCATCGTCCGCGATGACCGCGCCCGGGAACGTCCTGACGCTCTCGCGTCCGTCGATGTCGGCGAACGTCGCAGTGAGCACGGGATTCTTCAGCAGCGCGAGCGGCGCCGTCGCGCCGGTGACGGCAAGGCGCGGCCTGAGGAGCGCCGTCGCCTTGCATCCGGCGACAAGCGTCTCCGCAGGGAGGACGACTCCGAGGTCGAGATGAATCTTTTCCTGCGCATGCTCGAAGGAGATGCTGGCGGCGAGACGTCCGTCGGTGACTACCGCCGTCTTCGTCCCTGACGTCTTCTCGTCGGTCGCGAACGGCACGGCGATCTCGCCCGTCTCGTCCGCCGTGAACACGGTCTCGCCGAGCCTGAGCCGGGTCCCCTTCACGACGGCGCCCGTCTCGTCGAGCGCGGTGAAGACGTAGCCCGAGGAGTCATGGCGATTGGTGACGCGCAGGCGTCCCTTGCGGACGAGCGCGCGGGCGGCGACGCCGGCGCCCGTCGCGTCGACTACATAGACGCCGGGCTCCCCGAGCTCCGGCAGGTCGAACGTCTCCGTGTGGCGGACCGCCGACGCGAACGACGAATAGTCGAACGTGCGCGTCGCGGTCGGGACGGCCGCGTCGAGGTCCAGGTCCGCCTTCGCCTCGCCGCCGAGGATGCGGCATGCGTCGAACGGATCGAGCGCGTAGATTGCCAGGCGGAGCTTCCTGACGTTCTTGACGTCGAGAGAGAGCTTCACGGCGGCGGCGGCCGAGAAGACCTTGGGGCAGGACTTCGACCATTCGAGTTCGACGCGTTCCTGTATGGACTTGAACTGCGCGGGCGGGAGGACTTCCGTGTCGACCGTCTTCGGATCCCGTCCGGCGAGAAGGTCCGCCTCCGCGCATATCCGCGCGAAGGCGGTCTGCTCCACCTTGTCGGCGTAGGCGGAGAGATCGTCGCCGGCGCGGCGGTATGCGGCGATGTAGTCCGAGACGACGTCGTCCGCCGCCACGCGTCCGTCGGCGCGGCCGGACATGGACCGGCGCGCGATCTCGAGTCCGATGTCCAGGTATTTCGCGAACTCGGCGCGCGCGACGGCATGTTCGCCGCGGCCCGCGCGCAGCTTCAGGTAACTGCGGTACTCGTCGCGCTTGACGGAATCGAGCGCGGGAAGAAGCGTATCGACGAATGCGAGCCGGCGCCTGGCGAGCGCGATCGCGGCCTCGGCGTCGTCGTAATCGTCGTCCGCGCCCCACGTGATCTTCGAGAGGACGAGCTCCGCATAGGCCGAGTTCGAGCGCAGGTCCTTGGGCGTCCCCTTCAGTTCCTTCGCGAGCGCATCAAGCTGGGCGAGCGTGAAATCGTGGAAGACCGCGGAGTCGGAGAAGTTCCTTCGCCTGTCGTCGGACTTCAGCCACGCGAGAGCCCTCTCGAACAGTCCCGGCGTATCTGGAAGCAGGTTCTTTGCATTCGGACTGAAGAGCCACGGAGTGCGGCCGGGATCGGCGAAAGGCCCCTCCTTGGCGACCATCAGGAAGGCGAACGAATCGCAGAGCTGCGAAGTCCGCAGGAAGGAATCGAAGGACACCTCCTTCTGGTCGAGGCTGGACGGATACGTGTTCGGCGCGAGGGGACGCTCGCGCTCGCGGGGCGAGACCTCGATGCCGCAGCACCGGTTCAGCGTGTAGCGCAGGCGGTTCGATTCCTCCCCGCTGGCGATGGACTTGTCGGTCCAGCGCATGAAGATGTTTCGTCCGAGCAGGTCGGCGTACGTGTCGCCGTCGAACCTCGACCGTTCGCTTTCGTGCATCTTCCAGAGCTGCAGGAGATCGGCGGACTCCTCGAGCCGCCCTTCGGTCTGGGCGTTCAGGATCGAGTACGTGAACCACGCCTTGGACTCCGGCTGGAGCGTCGCGACGAGCGCGGCGCGGTTGGTGGAGAATGCGTAGGCCTCGGCGAATGCGAGGTCTGACTTGTCGGCCAGCTCGAGCGCTCCCGCGGCGAAAGTTGAAAGCGCCGCGGCGCCTGACAGAAGAATATTTGCCTTCATGCCGCCATTATACCAAATCCATCTTGCGGCAGATGTAAAAAGATTGTAAAAAAAGCCCGCCCGAAGCTCCCGGCATGTTCACGGCTTCCCCTTTCGCATCTCGGCGACTCGTCGCATGAAGAATTCCCTGGCGCCCTGGAGGTCCGCGAACTTTCCGTCGAGCTGCGCCTGGAACACGGCGTCGAGCATCGGAGCGAATCCGGGGCCCGGCTTGTAGCCCATCTCTATAAGGTGACGTCCGAGGAAGATCGGCTTCGGAGCGCACGCCTCGAGCCTCAGTCTTTCCGCCTCGCCGGCCAGCCACCTGAGCTCCGGCGCGGTCCCGTGCGCGGACGCCGGATCAGGCTCCGCATATCGTCCCTGGTCGTCCGCGCTCGCGACTCGCAGCAGGCGGTCGATCCGTCCGACCTTCAGCGCCAGGCGCCTTATCGCCGCGTCGCCGACCTTCCCGCGCCACAGCGCGTAAGGCTGCATGTGGTACTGGACGAGAGGCGGAACCGCGCGGAGAATCCGCTCCTCGTTCGTGAAGCGCCTGAGGAACGACAGCGCGGGCTCGACTCCCGCGAGGTCGTGTCCGAGGCTCCTGAATCGCCTCTTCACGGGATCCCACCTCGTGGTGGCCGGCTTGCCGAAATCGTGGCAGAGCACGGCGAAGCCGACGATGACGTCCTCGTCCCTGTCTCCGACGCGCTCGCGCGCGAATGCGTTGAGGCAGTTGCACGTGTGGTTCCAGACGTCGCCCTCGGGATGCCACTCCGGATCCTGCCTGCAGCCGATGAGCGCCTCGAGCTCCGGGAAGTACCGCACCCATCCGACATCGCGCAGGAAGTTCATCCCCTTCGCCATGGCGACGCCCTTCGTGAAGAACTTTGACCACTCTTCGAATATCCTTTCGGGCGGAAGGTTCTCAATGGTCATCGAACGGCAGATCTCGACCGTCTCCGGCGCGGGTGAAAGGTCGAAGCGCGCGACGAACTGCATTCCGCGGAGGACGCGGAGCGGATCTTCCCTGAATCGTTCCGAAACGTGGCGCAGGGTCTTGGACTCGAGGTCGACGAGTCCGCCGTGCGGATCTATGAACTCCTCGGAGAGTGGATCGCAGTACATCGCGTTGATCGTGAAGTCGCGGCGGAGAGAGGCCTCGGCGACCGTCATCGAGGGATCGTGTCCGACCAGGAATCCCCTGTGCCCCTCCGCGATCTTCGACTCGCGGCGCGGCAGCGAGACGTCGATGTCGACGCCCTTTATCTTGAGGACTCCGAACGATGCGCCGCATTCGTCGAAGCGGAACTTCTCGCCGACGACGGAGCGGAGAGCCCCGGCGTCCAGTCCGAAGACCTCGATGTCCACGTCCTTCACCGAAGCGCCGAGGACGAGGTCCCTCACCGCCCCTCCTACAGTCAATGCGCGACCGCCGGCCCTGCGCACAAGGTCGGCGATCGTCCGTGCCGCGTCCAGGAGCCGCGGCTCGATTCTGGAGAAGTCCAGCTTCACCTGCCGGTTTTCTTCATCTTGTAGCCGTTGAACCGATTGGTGTTGTAGAGCCTCTGTCCCTTGACGATGGAGAGTCCCATCGCCTTGCGTATCGCGAGGAAGTCCTCCACGGACTTCCTGCCGACCTGCTGGAGGGGCGCGCCGTGTCCCGCCGCGAGGAGCAGCACCTGGCAGTAGGCGTCCGCGTTCTCGGCGAACCACTCCGCCTCCTCGACGTCGCGTCCGCCGCAGACGATGCCGTGGTTCTCCATGAAGACGACGTTGGACTTCTTCGCGGCCTCGGCGACGTTCGCCGCGACCTCGTCGGTCCCGGGCGTGCCGTAGGGCGCCAGCGGGATCTGGTTGAGGAAGATGTCCGCCTCGGGATTGATTCCGTTGGGCGGGACGATTCCCGCGAAGAGGAAGGCGTTGCAGTGCGGCGGATGGCAGTGCATGCAGGCGTTCATGCCCGTCGCCTTCATCATCGCGATGTGGACGCGGACCTCGCTGGTCCTCGGGCGGTATCCGCAGAGCTGTCCGGCGCTCATGTCGACGAGGCAGATGTCCTTCGGCTCCATGAACCCCTTGCAGCACAGCGTCGGTGTGCAGAGGATGAGGTCCTCGCCGACGCGGACGGATATGTTGCCGCCGTTCCCGTCGGTGTAGCCCTTGCTGTAGATGCGCCGGCCCATCTCGCAGATCTGCTCCTTGACGCGCCTGATCGCGGGCGAGGCGAAGAACTTGTCGAGCTCCCTGCGCGTCTTCGGCTGCGGTCCGTTCTTCCAGTCGTAGGCGCGGTTTACGAGAGGCGGATTGATGTATAGTTTCTTGTCCATGGTCGTGTTTGAACCTTCTTACTTGATTACGAATTCGAGCGAATACCTTCTGCCGCTCTTCGGGATGAACTGATCGTGGGGCTTCGCGCCCCAGCTGTCGTCGCCGCCGACGCCCATCTGAACGGCGTCGACGTTGACGGTGATGAAGTCGCCGGCCTTGAGGTCCTGCTGGTGGCGGGCCTTCTCGAGGTCCTCCTGCGTGTACGGCCAGGCGTTGAATCCGAATCCGTTCTCGGACTCGATCCTGACGGACTCTCCGCCGTCGGGGGACCTGAGGGCGAGCCACCTGACGCCCGTCCTGTAGCCCTGCTCGCCGGGCTCGATGTAGTTGTCGGGATTGAGGCGAAGCGGATCGTAGGCGATCTCGGGATTCCTCCAGTCCTTGGCGACGGCGTCGGTCGCCAGGATGTTGGCGCTCCAGACGCCCATCATCGCGGCGGTGCGGCGGTCGTCATAGTTCTCGAACGGACCGTAGCCGAACCACTCGGCCCTGGTCAGCGTCCCGGGCACGCCGAAGGTGACGCCGACGCGCGGAATCGCGGGCTGGCCGGCCTCGGCTGCGAGCTCCATCTCGACCTCGACCTCGCCCTTGTCGTCGAAGTCGTATTCGACCTTGGCGGTCGTGCCGCCGCCCTGCGGGATGGAGTACTTCGCCGTGACCTCGACCTTGCCGTCCTTCTCCTCGGCGTCGAGGGAGACGAGAGTCGCCTTGTCGGCGGCGTCCTTCCATCCCTTGGTCCAATTCCACAGCGAGTTGCCGCGGTCGTTGTCGATCGGCGCGCGCCAGAAGTTGAGGCGGAGCGGAGAGGCGACGAGCTCCCTGCCGTCCTTCACGAAGCTCACGAGCGAGCCGGTCTTTCTGCAGAACTTCGCGGTCGCGCCGTCCGAGGAGACGACGAGCGTCTTCTCGTCGGCGTCGGACTTCGTCCATCTGGCGGAAGCCCCGTCGGCTTCGGCGAGCTTCGCGTTCCCGGCCCCGAACTGGTTCCAGCCGATCTCGCGTCCGTTGGCGAAGAAGCGGACCGTCAGGATGGAGTCCTTCTTCGCGTCGACCGGGAAGGACCTGGTCTCGCCGGCGGCGATTCCGGAGAGGTCGAGCCTGCCGGTCCTGACGACCTTGCCGAACCTGTCGGCCGCGCTCCACTCGGCCGTGACGCCGTCGAGCGACCTGTAGACGAATCCGTTCCTGACCGCGAGCTCTCCGTCCCTGAACGACGTGGCCTTCACGTTCTGGTAGACGTGCTTCACCTCGAAGGCGCCGGGGTGCGGATTCCTGAGCGCGTCGATGAAGCCGTTGCAGCAGAAGTTGTCGTCGTTGGGCTGGTCGCCGAAGTCTCCGCCGTAGGCGAGCGTCGCCTCCTTGGCGTCGGAGTTTCCGGGCGTCTTCCAGAGTCCCTGGTCGACGAAGTCCCAGATGAATCCGCCCTGCGCCTGCGGACACTGGTCGACGACGTCCCAGTAGTCCTGCATCGATCCGTTGGAATTGCCCATCGCGTGCGTGTACTCGCAGAGGATGTAGGGCTTCCCGGGATGACCCTTGACGCACTTGACGCCGTTCCACGGCTTCGCGTACATCGGGCAGCAGATGTCGGAGTGGCTGGAGTGGCGGGCGGGCTCGTACTGGACGGGACGCGTAGAGTCGACGGCCTTGATCGCGCCGTAGGCCGCCGCGAAGTTCTCTCCGTCGCCGTTCTCGTTGCCGAGCGACCATACGATGATGGACGGATGGTTGCGGAAGACGAGGACCATGTTCACGTTGCGCTCGACGATCGTCTTCTCGGTGTCGGGGCGGCTCGTGAGCTTGCCGTAGAGCCCGTGGCTCTCGACGTTCGCCTCGCACACGACGAAGATGCCCTCCTCGTCGCAGAGGGAGTACCACCGCGGATCGTTCGGATAGTGGCTCGTGCGCACGGAGTTGATGTTGTACTCGTGGAAGATCTCGATGTCCTTCCTCATCTCGGGAACGGTCACGGTGTAGCCGGTCCTGGGCATCATCTCGTGGCGGTTCGTGCCCTTCACGAGTATTCTCCTGCCGTTGACCATGAGCACGCCGTCCTTGATCTCGACCTTGCGGAAGCCTATCCTGAGCGCGTAGAAGTCGCCCTCGGACTCGACGACGAGCGTGTAGAGGCTGGGGGTCTCGCAGGTCCACTTGAGCGGATTCTCGACCGTGACCGTCCCGTCGCCCTTCCATGTCTTCACCGGCTTGAGGTCGGGGTCGACGAGGCTGTAGGAGACGTTGTCGCCGGCGGAGACCTTGAGCGTCGCGTTCTCGTACCGCGCGTCGAGGTCCGTCTCGACCACTATGTCCCTGACGCCGCCCTTCTTCTCGGCGACCAGGTATACGTCGCGGAAGATTCCGGAGAGGCGCCAGAAGTCCTGGTCCTCGAAGTAGGATCCGTCGCAGTGCTTGTAGACCTCGACGGCGATCGTGTTCCTGCCGCCGGGACGGACGAACCCGGTGACGTCGAACTCGGCGGGAAGACGCGCGTCCTCGCTGTAGCCGACATTCCTGCCGTTGACCCAGACGTACATCGCGGACGATACGCCGGCGAAGTGGAGGACAATGCGGCGTCCGGCCCAGGCGGCCGGGACCTCGAAGTCACGGCGGTAGCTGCCGACGGGATTGCGGTACCTGTAGGCGGTGAATTGCTTCGCAGGCTCGCCCATCACGCGCGGATAGTCCGCCAGGTCCGTCTTGAACGGATACCTGACGTTTGTGTAGTTCGCGGGATCGAAGTGTCCCTCGAGCTGCCAGCACGCGGGAACCTTCATGTCACCCCACTTCGAGACGTCGAAGTCCTCCTTCCAGAAGTCCTGAGGCCTCTCGGACGGCTCCTTGACCCAGTTGAACTTCCAGGTTCCGTTGAGGAACTCGAAATACGGCGAGGCGTCGCGCTCGGCCTTGAAGGACGCGATGTCCGCAGCCTGCCTGGCGCTTGCGCACGGAACGAGGACCGCGCGCGCGGGGAGGCGGCTGAGTTCATTGATGTAGGGGTTCTCCCACTCGGGAAGATCCTTGTATGCTTCGGGGGACATGTCCTGCGCCTGGTCGGCGGCAAAAACTGAAATCGCCGCGACGGCGGACATAAGGGATATTGCGATATTTTTCATGGTTTTATTTTACCATATTTTACTTTGTGATTGCAAACCAGGCGGCGACCTGGAGAAATCCGTATTCACGGTTGAGCGGCAGAAGCGTGATCTTTTCATGCTGCCACGAGCCGTCTGCCTACATCGCCTTCTCGCTCGAATACCTTTTGATTGAATACGCGCCTCCGCGCCTCCGCGTGAGGCATCCTTGATCCCGAGTTT
>JAFONM010000076.1 GCA_017418445.1 Kiritimatiellia bacterium | reverse complement strand
GGCAGGACACGAAAATCAGTCCAAGGCGTTCGCCCGCTCGCTCGGATGCGAAGCGGATGTCGTGGAGATACACTTCAGGTCCGCCGTCGCGAAGGCGCTCAGCTATCTCCTCGACCATGTCGGCGTACGCACGCTTGCGCTCTTCTCGCCGCTTCCTCCGGGAACGATTCCCGAGCGGACGGACATGCCGTGCGGATATTCCGCCGTCATAGGCACGGGCTCGGGAACCTTCTACGCCGCGAAAGCCGTTGCGAAGAAGCTTGGCGTCAAGTGCGGCGTCGTATTGTATCCACGCGGATACGAACTCTCGTCCTTCGGCGCGATTCTTGCTCCGGCTTTCGACAATCCGCCACACGCCCCGAACATCGTGGAGATTCCCGCCAACCTCGTCGCGAACGACGATGCGTTCTACGAGAAGGGCGTCGCCGACTTCCGTTCTCGCCACGTCCCGGGCGACAAGCCGGCTTACGCGGTCATAATCGGCGGACCGAACAAATGCTCGACGATGACCGCGGAGTGGACGAAGGGAGTCCTGGACGGGATATTCGCCGATACGCCCGACTGCGAGCACTGGGTCACGACTTCGCGCCGCACTCCGCCGGACGTCGAGGCGCTCGTTGATTCGTATCCATGGGACTACAAGCTCATCTATTCGAAGGACCATTTCAATCCGATCCCCGCCTTCGTCAGGCTCGCCCGCCGCCTCTACGTGACCGCCGAATCGACGGGGATGCTCTCGGAGGCCTGTATGTGCGGGAGCGCCGAGGTCTTCGCCCTTGACAACCTCAGTCCGGGTCCGCACAAGTTCCGCCGGTTCGTAGAGAATCTCCGCGCCGGCGGATACGTCGAGGGCAGCAGGAAGGTCGACCTCCGTCCCCAGTTCGACGCGGCGAAGGCGCTTCTGGAGATCCCGTGAGGAAGTTCAATCCGAGGTTCTGGCTCAACGTGGCGGCGATATGCCTGCCGACTGTCGTCGTCCTTTTCCTCGCTGTCGGATTCACCGTCGTCGAGATTCCGCGGATAGTCGGCGCCGAACGCGACCGCGTCGCGTCTGAGGTCGAAAGCGCCGCGCGCGACCTCCTGGAGAATCCGGTTGAAGCGGGCTTTGTCTGGCGCCGCGGCAGGGGAATCGTCGAGGGCGACGCGTCTTTCGCGGCTGACTTCCCGCCGGACCGTCCGTGGAAGGACTGGGTGACTTCGAGCTCTCCGAAGAAGCGCGAGAAGTGGGGGTTCGTGGACAGGCCGGACGGAATGGTCGTGTGGGTTCGCGACACGCGCAAGGGCATGGACGACGAGACAGTCTACGGACGGCTCACCGAGATTCGCGAACACGACTACGGAACCGTCGTCCGCGCCTTCGTCTCCGTCTCCCTCATCGTCCTCGTCTGCATAACCGCCTTCGCTGTAAAGTACTTCGTAGACTACGTTCGTTCGCGAGACGACTTCATGGCCGCGACGGCCCACGACCTCACGACTCCGCTAGTCGGAATGCGAATGACCATAGGCAGAAGAGACGACGAGGCGAAGATCCTGAACGAGCGGATGATCAGGCTCGTGGCCAACATCAAGGACTTCATGCGGCTCGGCGGAAGGCGAAAGGATCCGGAGCTCAAGCCATGCGACATCGCCAAGTGCTACGACGAGGCGTATTCGCTCTTTCGCGACGACTATCGCGCGATACTGGGCGATGACGTCGAAAAGAGGATCAACGGCCAGATTCCGCCCGTCATGGCGGACGAGACTCTTCTGGTGCAGATACTATGGAACATCCTCGGCAACGACCTCAAGTACGCCGCGCCGTACGGCAACGTCTCCGCGGCGTTCAGGACGGAAGGGGGCTTCGTCCACGTCGATTTCGTCGACGAGGGGAAGGGTATGACGAAGAAGGCGATGGACCGCGCCTTCGACCGCTACTACAGGGCGATGACCGTGCTCGAGTCCGGGAAGGGGGGCTTCGGCATCGGTCTCTGCACCGCGCGCGAGTTCGCCCGCTCGATGGACGGAGACCTCTCCGTCCGCGCGAACTCCCCGCATGGATGCGTCTTCACGCTTTCGCTTCCAGTGGCAAAAGTGCATTCGGACACGGAAAGGAGCCTCTCATGACGCTTGCGTTCGTAGTGCCGCTGATGTTTGCGACGTGCGACCTCGGGGAGGTGTTCTCGAAGCCGGATGCATGGGTGACATCGGCGGTGGATTTCGCGGCAGAACACAGGAATGACGGTTTCAGGTTCGCCAGCCGGAAGCAGGACATCGTCAACTGCATGGGACGCGGCAAGTGCACATGGCACGGGCTTGAGGTCTGGGAGGCGCGCGTATACTTCGGAACGGATGGCGCGACGCGTGTCGAGATGTCGATGTACAACCGAGGCGACGACAGGAGCCATGACGGACTCGGCGCGGACGAGCTGCAGAAACTGCTCGATTCCATCGCCGCCTGTGCGCAGCCCGGCGGCAAGATCGGTTCCGGCACGGACAGGCAGAAGCTCCGCACCGGCGGCTTCAGGATGTCGAAGCGCTGGACAAGCGGCTACTGCAATGTTGAGCTCGATTGGGGCGTTGACGGCGCGAAGAAGGAGAACCTTACGGCGGATTTCGTACGCGTTACGATGTACCCGAAGGGTGCGTCGAAGCCGAAGAAGATTCCGAAGGAAGGCGTCGCCGGCATCGTCTCGTCGAAAAAGATCAAGGCGAACGTCCGCAAGAACCCCGAAGGCGACGTATGGATCGACAACGTCCCCATGGTTGACCAGGGGCAAAAGGGCTATTGCGCTGCCGCGACCAGCGAACGGATTCTCCGCTACTACGGATTCGCGGTGGACGAGCACGAGATCGCGCAATCCGCCGGAACTACGGCCCGCGGCGGGACATCCATCGCCGGCATGGTGGAGACGGTCCGAACTGTCGGCCAAAGGTGCAGGCTCGCTTTCGTGAGCCTTGTGTCGTCGGGGACGGACATGAAGTCGGTCGAAAGGGATCTGGAACTGTACAACAGGGCCGCGAAGTCCGAGGGCGCGAGGGAGCTTTCGATTGAACAGTTCACCCGAGGAAGGACGATAAACCTCGGCGAGCTCTATGCCGCCCAGGATCCGAAGATAGTCAAGAAGGCGCGAATGAAGGATGCTC
Organism: Kiritimatiellia bacterium; assembly: GCA_017418445.1. Taxonomy (GTDB): domain Bacteria; phylum Verrucomicrobiota; class Kiritimatiellia; order RFP12; family UBA1067; genus UBA1067. The sequence continues at coordinate 6,849 of JAFONM010000076.1, read as the reverse complement.
GCTACGGCAAGTTCCTGAAGGACGTGAAGGATCAGGTCAACAAGGGCATTCCCGTGATCTGGGGCGTCACGCTCGGGAGATATCCGGAGCCCGGACTCCCGCAGACCGCCGGCGGTCACATGCGCATGATCATCGGCTACAACGCCAAGACGAAGGAGATACTCTATACCGATTCATGGGGATCCGGACACGAACTTAAGCGCATGCCTCAGGACTGGGCGTTCGCCATCACCCACGACGCCTTCTTCCTCAAGCCCCAGTGATACTGCTCGCATTTTCCCTGGAGCGGACGAAAACGCCGCAAAATATGGTATAATGTCGCCTGGTAACAGATGAAACTCGACAACGTAAGAAACTTCTGCATCATTGCCCATGTCGACCATGGGAAGACCACCCTTTCGGACCGCATCCTCGAACTCACGAACGCCATCTCGCAGCGCGAGCTGAAGGAGCAGACGCTCGACGCGATGGACCTCGAACGCGAAAGGGGCATAACCATAAAGTCCCACCCCGTCTCGATGCACTACGTCGCGAAGGACGGAAAGACCTACCTCTTCAACCTCCTCGACACTCCCGGACACGTCGACTTCGCATACGAGGTTTCCCGCTCGATGGGCGCGTGCGAAGGCGCGCTCCTGGTCGTGGACGCGGCGCAGGGCGTCGAGGCGCAGACGGTCGCCAACACGTACTTCGCCCAGGACGCGAAGCTCGAGATCGTCCCCGTGCTCAACAAGGTCGACCTCCCCGGCGCCGACATACCCGAGGTGAGCCGGGAGATAGAGGACATCCTCGCGATTCCCATGGACGATCCTCTCCTCGTCTCGGCTAAGACGGGCCAGGGGTGTCCGGAAGTCCTCGAGGCGATCGTGAAGCGCATACCGCCACCGGAGACGCGCGGCAGGGACGCACCCCTGAGGTGCCTCGTGTTCGACTCGGTCTTCGATGAATTCCGCGGCGTCATCACGTACGTCCGCGTCGTAGACGGATCCCTGAAGGCCGGACAGGGCGTCCTCTTCATGGGGAGCGGCGTGACGACGACCGTTCACGAAGTCGGCATCTTCTCCCCCACGAAGAAACCCGTAGACCATCTCGAGGCCGGCGAGGTCGGCTACATCGTCGGAACCGTGAAGGATCCGAGCGAGATCAAGATCGGCGACACGGTGACGACGACGAAGCTCGGCTCCGAAGAGCCGCTTCCGGGATTCCACGATATACATCCGACGGTGTTCTGCGGAATCTATCCGATGTCTACGGACGAGTACCAGAAGGTCGAACAGGGGCTCGAGAAGCTTCACCTCAACGATTCCGCATTCACCTTCCACCACGAGAGCTCGCTCGCGCTGGGGTTCGGCTTCCGCTGCGGATTTCTCGGCCTCCTCCACATGGAGATCGTCCAGGAACGCCTCCGCCGCGAATTCGGCCTCGACATCATCTCCACGGCGCCCGGCGTCGTCTACAAGATGAAGTTCAAGAATGGCGAAGAGAAGGACCTCGACAATCCGCTCCAGATGCCTGATCCGTCCGCGCTCGAGTCGATTTCAGAGCCGATTCTCAAGGCGCGCATCATCACTCCCTCGGAGTCGATAGGCGACGTCATGCGGATCGTCATGGACCGCCGCGGGATGGTCGAGGGAACGGAGACGATTGACGCGAAGAGGGTGATGCTCCACTGCATGCTCCCGCTGAACGAAATCCTCATCGACTTCCACGACACCCTCAAGTCCGTGAGCCACGGCTACGCCTCTATGGACTACGAGCCGAACGGCTATCAGACCTCCGACATCGTGAAGATGGACATCCTCCTGAACGGCGAGACCGTCGACGCTTTCGCCACGATGGTCCACCGCGACAAGGCGAGAGCGCGCGGAATCCAGATGTGCAAGGCGCTGGCGGAGACGATTCCTCCGCACCAGTTCAAGATTCCGGTGCAGGCCGCGATCGGGCGCGAGATCATTGCGCGCGAGGACATCCGTCCGTTCCGCAAGGACGTCCTGGCGAAGCTCTACGGCGGCGACGTTACGCGCAAGATGAAGGTCCTCGAGAAGCAGAAGCGCGGCAAGGCGCGCATGAAGGAATTCGGTCACGTAAACGTCCCCCAGTCGGCGTTCATAGCCGTCCTGAGGGGCACAATCAAGGAGTAGCGACGATGAACATAATCACGACAAGGCGTTCATTCCTCGCGGGAGCGACGGCGTTCTCGCTTTCTGGCTGCGCAGGCGGCGGATCCGGACTCTTCGGCGGCCGCGTACCGAACCTCAGGTTGGGCGTAGTGAGCGACATCCACATAACGGACTGGAAGTCGACCGAGATATTCCGCAAGACGCTTCGCTACTTCCGCGACGCGGGAGTCGACGCAGTGCTCATCGCGGGCGACATCGCGGACCACGGGATTCTCCCCGAACTCGAAAACACCGCGAAGGCGTGGTTCGAGGTCTTCCCCGACGACAAGGGACTCGGCGGCAGGCACGTGGAGCGCCTATTCGTCTACGGCAACCACGACATCGAAGGACTCGGCTACCGCGACAAGTTCATGGACGCGGCGTTCGACGGACTCGGCATCCCGCGCGACAAGGCCGGGGAGCTCGAACTCAGGAAGATCGGCCTCGGCAAGTCGTGGGAAATGTGCTTCCACGAGGCGTACGAGCCGATCGGCATCAAGAACGTGAAGGGCTACGATTTCGTGCTCGCGCATTGGGATTCCTGGAAGGGTGTCGAGGGACTCGAGGACTGGTTCAGGGCGAACGTTTCGAAGATCGACGTCACGAAGCCGTTCTTCTTCACGCAGCATCCGCATCCAAAGGACACCTGCTACGGTCCGTGGGCCTGGGGACACGACGGCGGACAGTCGACACGCGCTCTCTCGCCCTACAGGAACGCCATAGCGTTCTCAGGCCACTCCCATACGACGCTCACCGACGAGCGCTCCGTCTGGCGCGGCGAGTTCACGTCGATAGGGACGTCCTCCCTGAGCTACACATGCCTCCCGGGAGCGCGCGCGAACGGGCGCGAGTTCAGCGAAGAAGTCAGGTCGAAGCTGTCGATCCGCCAGGGACAGCTTGTGAGCGTCTACGACGACTGCATCATCATCGAGCGCCGCGACTTCTGCCGCGACGAGACGATAGACGCCGCATGGCGGCTGGAGGTTCCCGAGAAGCCCGCGTCGTTCGAGTCGCGCGCCGCAGGTTCGGCGATTCCGGAGTTCCCGAAGGACGCATCGATCTCCGTCGTCATGCCGGACGAGAAGGGGCAGAAGGGAAAGAATCCGCCCGAGATCTCGGTAAGCTTCCCGCCGGCCACGGCGAACGCGGATGCCCGTCCGTACGACTACGATGTCATTCTCGAGTCGCGCGCCTCCGACGTCGTCCTCACGGAGAAGTCCTGGCGCGTCTACGGTCCGTCGGCGGCGCTGCCGCGCGTCCACGACGCGGACTCCGGAAACGTCACATTCAGATTCGACAGCAGCTTCATGCCGCACAAGATGGAATATCGCCTGACGGCGATTCCGCGCAACTCCTACGGCGCCGCCGGATCCCCGATTTCGACGGCCTGGACGAAGTCTCCAGCCTGACTGTGCGAAAATTTGCAAAGTCCTGCGCCAAAGCCGATTGACGGTTCAGGCCGCCAGGAGGCATAATGACCTCGCAAGACAAAGGGAGGACAAATGGACACCGGAATCTCTAGCAAGCCGTCTCTCTGGGAGAAGATCGCATACGCCCTCGGCGACGCGAGCGCGAATATCGCATGGCGCGGAATCTGCGCGTTCCTGCTCATCTACTACACCGATGTCTACGGACTCGCCCCTGCCGCGGTAGGCCTGCTCTTCCTCGTCGTCAGGTTCTCGGACGGCGTCAGCGACGTCGCGATGGGAATCGCAGGCGACATGACGAGGTCGAAGTACGGCAAGTTCCGTCCGTGGGTGCTGTGGACGGCGATTCCGCTCGCTGCAGTCCTTTCCCTCACGTTCACGTGTCCGTCAGGTCTCGGCTATACCGGAAAGCTCGTCTACGCCTACGTGATGTACATCCTCTTCACGCTGGTCTACACGGCGAACAACATCCCGTATGGTGCGCTGATGGCTGTGATGACGGACGACGACAGGGAACGCGCGTCGATCGGCTCGTTCCGCATGGCCGGTGCGTTCGCGGGCGGCATGGTGGTCCAGGGGCTCCTCCTGTTCCTTGTCGCATGGTTCGGCGGCATAGATCCGTCTGTCGATGTCGCGAAGGACCCGGAGCGTGCAGACGCATGCGTCCTGACAGTCACGTCTCCGCGCGACGTCGCGCACGTCGACATATCGACGAAGGACATGCTGGCGAAGATCGTCCCGGTCGGATCGACCAACGAACCGACGGTCCGCCTCAGCGTCCCGCTCAAGGCCGGGGAGAAGACATCCTTCGCCGTGACGGGAGAGGAAGGGCTCTCGTCCGAGAGCTTTACGATCGTCGACCAGAACCGCGGATACAGCTACGCGATATACTCGCTCTCCGTCGTCCTCGCCATCTGCCTCTTCATCACGTTCTTCGGAACCCGTGAGCGCGTCTCGCCTCCGGCGAACCAGCATGCGGACCTCTGGAGCGACTTCAGGAACCTCGCGAGGAACCGGCCGTGGGTCGTCCTCCTCGTCGTGGGACTCCTCTTCAACGTCTACAACGCGATCCGCCAGGGCATAACGGTCATCTACTTCACGCACTACGTCAACCGCGCACTGCTCGCGGGCGGATTCTTCACGGCGCTCATGATCGCCTCGATCGTCGGCGCGCTCGCAACGGCTCCGCTCGTCCGACTCGTCGGCAAGAAGCGTCTCTTCGTCGGGACTCTTCTTGCGGCCGGTGCCGTGAACGCGCTCTTCGCGTTCTGCGCCCCGACGGACATCGCCCTGATCTTCGCGATCGGCGTCGTCGGCGAGGCTCTCGCCGCCGTCTTCCCGACTCTGTTCTTCACGATGCTGGGCGACGCCGCGGACTACTCCGAACACCGCTTCGGACGTCGCGCGACGGGACTCGTCTATTCCGCCGGATCCTTCGCGACGAAGTTCGGCGGCGGCATAGCGGGCGCCATAATCGGCGCCGTGCTCGCCCGCTACGGATACGTGGGGACAGAGCCGGGGACCATCCCTGGAGCCATACCGGGCATCAGGCTCCTGATGGGCGTCATACCGAGCGCAATCGCCGCCGGCACGTCCGTCCTGATGCTCCTCTATCCGCTTTCGGACTCGAGGCTCTCGGAGATCACGGCAGAGCTGGCCGCCCGCCGGAAGAAGTAGACCCATCCCTTTTTTGAAGGAGAAACGACAAAATGAAATTCGGACACTTCGACGATTCGAATCGCGAATACGTCATCACCAATCCGCGCACTCCCTGGCCGTGGATCAACTACCTCGGCAGCGAAAACTTCTTCTCGCTCGTCTCCAACACCGCCGGCGGATACTCGTTCTACAAGGACGCGAAGTTCCGCCGCATCACCCGCTACCGCTACAACAACGTCCCTATGGACGCAGGCGGCAGGTATTTCTACATCAAGGACGGGGACGCCGTGTGGAATCCCGGATGGAAGCCCTGCAAAACGGAGCTTGACTCCTACGAGTGCCGGCACGGAATGGGATATACGCGCATCACGGGCGAGAAGAACGGACTCGTCGCGTCGCTCCTCATGTTCGTCCCGCTGAGGACCAATGCCGAAATCCAGAAGCTCACGCTGAAGAACACATCGCGCAAGGCCAAGAAGATCAGGCTCTTCTCGTTCCTGGAGTGGTGTCTCTGGAACGCGTCGACTGACATGGAGAACTTCCAGCGGAACTTCTCCACGGGCGAAGTGGAGGTCGAGGGGTCCGTGATCTACCACAAGACCGAATACAAGGAGCGCCGCAACCACTACGCGTTCTACGGCGTCAACGCGAAGATCAAGGGATTCGACACTGACCGCGAGACGTTCATCGGACTCTACAACGGCTTCGACGATCCTGACGCCGTACGCGCAGGCAGGAGCCGCGGTTCGGTGGCGCACGGATGGAGCCCGATTGCATCGCACATGCTCGAGGTGTCGCTAAGGCCAGGCGAGGAGAAGACATTCGTCTTCACGCTCGGATACGTCGAGCTCCCCGATGCGCAGAAGTGGCAGAAAAAGGGCGTCATAAACAAAATGCCGGCGAAGGCGATGCTCAAACGCTTCGATTCAGCGAAGAAAGCGGACGCGGCATTCACGGAACTGAAGAAGTACTGGGACGACCTGCTCTCTCGCTACTCGGTGAAGACCGGCAACGCGAGGCTCGACCGCATGGTCAACATCTGGAACCAGTACCAGTGCATGGTGACGTTCAACATGTCCCGCTCGGCGTCCTTCTTCGAGAGCGGAATCGGACGCGGAATGGGATTCCGCGACTCCAACCAGGACCTTGTCGGATTCGTCCACCAGATTCCCGACCGTGCACGCGAGCGCATCATCGACATCGCCTCGACGCAGTTTCCCGACGGAGGCTGCTATCATCAGTACCAGCCGCTCACGAAGCGCGGGAACAACGACATCGGCGGCGGATTCAACGACGATCCGATGTGGCTCATCTTCGGCACGGTCGCGTACCTCAAGGAGAACGGAGACTTCTCCATTCTCGACGAGAAGGTTCCGTTCGACAACAAGAAGGGGTCAGAGGTGACGCTCATGGAGCACCTCAGGGTGAGTTTCGACCACGTGGTGAAGAACCTGGGACCGCACAGACTGCCGCTCATCGGGCGCGCGGACTGGAACGACTGTCTCAACCTCAACTGCTTCTCGCACGACCCCAACGAGTCGTTCCAGACGACGGAGAACAGGACGAAGGGCTCGAAGGCCGAATCGCTCATGATCGCGGGGCTC
>JAFONM010000075.1 GCA_017418445.1 Kiritimatiellia bacterium | reverse complement strand
CTCGCGGGACTCCGGCCCTCGCACAAACATGTTACTGTTTTCTCAACCATCGAAAGTCAAAGACCGACGTCCACCCTTATGGGGCGAACGGGTGGATAGTATACCACTTTCGGACCGAGCGTGCAATAGGGTTTGTGAAAATAAATAAAAAATGTTCGATATATGCTAAAAACAAGATGTAAAATATTAAAAATAGCTAGTTTAAGATACTCTTGAACTTCACGCCGCCGGCCAGAACTTGTCCGCGAGCTTGGACGGAATGCCGACCTCGCCCTTCTCGAAGTTGTCGGCGAGGATCTTCCAGCCGAGATCGAGCGCGTCCTCGAGGGTGATGTTCACCGAAAGGTCCATCATGTTCTTCTCGAACTCCGCGCCGTACTTGAGGAGCTTCTGGTCCCAGCCGGACATCTTGAAGCCCATGGACTGCTTCTCGACGGTCTCCTTGTACTGCGCGTAGAGCTTGATCATCGCGTCCATGACGGTGCGATGGTCCTCGCGCGTGTTCTTGTTGACCTGCTGCTTCAGACGCGAGAGCGAGCCGAACGGCTCGATGCGTCCGTTGCGGAGATAGAACTGCCCTTCCGTGATGTAGCCCGTGTTGTCTGGAACGGGGTGCGTGACGTCGTCGCCGGGCATCGTCGTGACCGCAAGAATCGTGATCGAGCCGGCTCCGTCGAAGTCCACCGCCTTCTCGTAGCGCGCCGCGAGCTGGGAGTAGAGGTCGCCCGGATATCCGCGGTTCGACGGAATCTGCTCCATCGTGATCGCGATCTCCTTCATCGCGTCCGCGAACGAGGTCATGTCCGTGAGGAGCACGAGGACGTTCTTGCCCGAAAGCGCGAACTTCTCCGCGACGGCCAGCGAGACGTCCGGGACGAGCACGCATTCCACCGTCGGGTCGGAGGCCGTATGGACGAACATCACGGTCTTCGCGAGAGCGCCGGACTTGTCGAGGGTGTTGCGGAACTTCAGGTAGTCGTCGTACTTGAGGCCCATTCCGCCGATGATGATGACGTCGGAGTCCGCCTGCAGCGCGATCCGCGCGAGGAGCTCGTTGTACGGCTCGCCCGCCTTCGCGAATATCGGGAGCTTCTGGGACTTCACGAGCGAGTTGAAGAGGTCGATCATCGGGATGTTCGTCCTCACCATCTCGTGCGGCATGACGCGCTTCGACGGATTGACGGACGGCTGGCCGATCGGGGACATGTTGTCATGGATCGCGGGTCCGCCGTCGCGCGGGACGGCCGCGCCGGTGAAAGCGCGTCCGAGGAGCGCGTCCGAGAACGGAACCTTCATCGTCTCGCCGAGGAAGCGGACGCGCGCCGCCGTGTCGACGCCGCGGGCGCCTGCGAAGATCTGCAGCGTCACGTTCGGGCCGTCGAGCTTGATGACCTGCGCGAGGGAGGTGCCCGCGCGGGACTCGATCTCCGCTATCTCGTTGTACTTGACGCCTTCCGCGCGAAGGGTCGCGACGGATCCTGACAGGGCGTCGATCTTGTGATAGACTTTGTTGTTGAACATGGCAGTTGGTAGATGGTGGTTGGTGGATGGTAGCGGGGACTATTTGCCGTCGGTCGCCTCTTCGAACCTGTGCATGATCTTCGCGAGCCCCTCCTTGAACTCGGGACTGTTGAACGGCTTGTCGTTCCAGTCGATGAACATCTGCTGGAACTCCATGAAGAACCTGCGCGTCTCGTCCTTCTCCTTGAACTCGAATTCGGAGAGAAGCACCTTCTCGAGCGCGTCGAACATCACCCTCTGGCGCTCGACCGGGGTCGTCGCGTCGGATTCGGAGAACGCGTTCTGCTGGAGGTAGACGGCGTCGAGGAACTCGGCCTTCAGGTAGGTCGTGAAGTCCGCAAGCGACGTGCCCTCCTCGCCGACGACCTTCATCATCTGTCCGACCTCGCTGCCCTTGCGGAGTATCGCGCGGGCGCGCTCGACGCGGTCCTGCTCGATGACGGAGTTGTAGTGGCTCCAGCTGTCGAGCGGATCGATCGCGGGATAGCGGCGTGCGTCGGAACGTGCGCGGGAAAGCCCGTGGAATCCGCCGACGACCTTCAGCGTCGCCTGGGTGACAGGCTCGTCGAAGTTGCCGCCGGCCGGCGAGACCGTTCCGCCGATCGTGACGGAACCCGTGAGTCCGTTGCGCAGCTTCACGCGTCCGGCGCGCTCGTAGAACGCCGCGATGCGGGACTCGAGATAGGCCGGGAACGCCTCTTCGCCCGGAATCTCCTCGAGCCGTCCGGAGAGTTCGCGCATCGCCTGCGCCCAACGCGACGTGGAGTCCGCGAGGACGAGGACGTTGAGTCCCATCTGGCGGAAGTACTCCGCGAGCGTCACGGCCGTGTAGACGGAGGCCTCGCGCGAGGCGACCGGCATCGACGACGTGTTGCAGATGATGATCGTGCGCTTCATCAGGGACTCGCCCGTCTTGGGGTCCGTGATCTCCGGAAACTCCTTGAGCATCTCGACGACCTCGCCTGCGCGTTCGCCGCATGCCGCGGAGACGACGACGTCGATCTTCGCGTAGCGGGCGGTCGTCTGCTGGAGGACCGTCTTGCCGGCGCCGAACGGACCCGGAATACAGTAGGTTCCGCCGACAGCGACGGGGAAGAACGTGTCGATGGTGCGGACCGTCGTCTCCAGGGTTTCGGTAGGCTCGAGGCGCTCGACGAAGCACCTGATAGGGACCTTCACCGGCCAGCGCTGCATCATCTGGACCTTGACGTCCCTGCCGTCCGGACCGGTCAGCGTCGCGATGTCCTCGGTGACGGTGTAGTCGCCCGCGGGGGCGACGTCCTTCACCGTGTAGACTCCGCGGAACGCGAACGGGACCATGATCTTGTGGCCCGGCATGATCCTGTCGTCGAAGATCCCCTCCGTGACCCATCCGAGGAAGTCGCCGGCCGCGACGCGGTCGCCCGGCTTCGCGAGCGGATGGAAGTCCCACCTGCGCTCGCGGGGAAGTCCGCTCATGTACATTCCGCGCTGGAGGAAGAAACCGGCGTCCTTGGAAATCTTCGCCGCCTCCCTCGCAAGATCGGCGAGCGGATTCTGGAGTCCGTCGTAGACCTGCGCGAGCATGCCCGGCCCGAGTTCCGCGGCGAGCAGTTCGCCGGTGAACTCGACCCTGTCGTCCACCATCAGCTCGCTGGTAGCGTCGAATACCTGCATGTCGCAGCGCGTCCCGCGGACGCGCACGATTTCGGCCATGAGCCGCTTGTCTCCAAGGATGGCGTAGCCGACCTCGTTCTGGGCCACGGCGCCGTCGAACGCGACGGTGATCATGTTTCCGTTGACCGCTACGATTTTTCCTGTCGTTGTCATAAGATGGTGGTTGGTGATTGGTGGTTGATGACTGGTTGCGCCTGCCGCCTTACGTGTTGAAACCGGGGGTCCTGGTCTCGGCGGTGAGCCTGTCGAACGCGGCATTGCCGGCGTCCATGGAGATTGCGGAGCGCCTGAGCGCTATCCCGAGCCTTATCGCGTAGGTCCTGAGGGCGCCGATGCCGAGCGGATCCGCGGGAAGCGTAAGTTCGCCGGCGGCATCCCACCAGACCTGGTCCAGGAGCTCGTCGCGCTTCGCGACGTCCTTCTCCTGGAACGCCGCGAGGACGCGGTTCTTCCAGTAGACGCTGCATCCGTCCGCGGGCCTCTTGAACTTCGCACCTCCGCGCGCCTCCGCGACAGCGTTCCTGAGCTGCGTCTCGAGGTCCTTCCACTCCCGCGTCGGCTCCGCCGCGCGCCCTTCCGAGGCCGCGACGAACCGGTCCCACGTCATGGGCGCGGGCGCGCCGAAGGCGAGTGCGGGAAGGCTCGACACTATGTAGTCGACGCTCATTTCATCAAGGCGGCGAGATCGGGCCTGAGGTGCTTGGCGAGTTCGCCGGCGACGACGTCAGCCGTGAAGGCGTGCTCTATGCGGCCGCCGTCGAGCCTGACGGAGAATCCGGCGCCGAGCGTCTCGTCCGTGACGACCGTGAACCCGCCCTCCTGCGCGAGCTGCGCGGCGAGCGTCTTCGCGAGTTCCGGACCGCAGGCGATCTCTCCCTTGACGGCGAAGTCCTTGACGACGTCCGCGACGATGGCGGAGGCCGTCCTGCCGTCCGAAAGCGCCGCTGCGACGTCCTTCGAAAGAAGCTTCTCGAGAAGCGAGGTGACCGCCGCCTGCACGGAAAGGACCGTGTCGCGGGCGGCCTCGCGGACCGTTTCGGCGGCGCGGGCGGAATAGTCCTTGGCGGCCTTCTCGGCGTCGGACTTCGCCCTGGCCGCCTCCTCGTTCGCGGCCTTCACTATGTCGGCGGCCTTCTTCTTCGCCGCGGCGACGATTTCGACGGCCTCGCGCTGCGCCTTCTCGACGCCGTCGCGGTTGATTCTCTCCAGGAGCCCCTGCAAGTCTTCAGACATCGTATTTCCTCCGAATTATTGAAAGTTATTATATCTTTTTTAGGGGCCGAAAGTCAAGTATCGGAACTGAAGGAACGGACCACCTCGCGGTCGTCGAAGGGGTGCTTCACGCCCTTTATCTCCTGCGTGGTCTCGTGTCCCTTGCCGGCCACTATGACCACGTCGCCGGCACCTGCGTTCCGAAGCGCATAACATATCGCGGCGCGACGGTCCGGCTCGACCGTCACCCCGGACATGGAAAGCTGACAGCCATCCCCGCCGGGGACCCCCTTCAGTATCGCGTCGATGATGGCGACGGGATCCTCGCTCCTGGGATTGTCGCTCGTGACGACGAGACGGTCCGCAAGGCGCGCGCACGCGGCGCCCATCAGCGGACGCTTCATCGGATCGCGGTCCCCTCCGGCGCCGAAGACGACCCAGAGCCTCCCCCTGGTGAATCCACGCGCCGCACCGAGCACCTTCTCGAGTCCGTCCGGCGTGTGCGCGAAATCGACGTAGACATCCGCGCGGACCTTCGGATTCTCAACGCGCTCGAGCCTGCCCCATCGCGGACGCAGAGTCGGGATGACGCCCTGTATCGCGTCGTGCGGGACTCCCGCCGCCTCGGCGAGCGTCGCGGCGACGAGGACGTTCGACTCGTTGTAGTCCCCGACCAGCCGGAGCTCCGAAAGGTCGAACCTTGGCGAACGACGGGTCACGGGAAGGACGTTCAGCGCAAATGCCCCGCACGCCTCGAGCATCTCCATCCCGTATCCGCCATCCGTGCAGACGACGTAGGGCGGGAAGTTGCGCCGACCCGCGTCGCCAGGCGGATTCGCGGACGCCATCTGTTCGGCGAAGGAGAGCTTCACCCTGAAATACTCCTCCATCGTCTTGTGGTAGTCGAGATGGTCCTCCGAGAGATTGGTGAAGGCGCCGCCCGAAAAAACGGTATCGCCGGTGCGGTGCTGGTGGATTGCGTGGGAGGAGACTTCCATCGCGCAGTCCGTTATGCCGTTCGCCTCCATCGCGGAGAATATCTCCCTGAGCCTGGCAAGCGGCGGAGTGGTGTAGCCGGTGTAGCAGCGGTCCTTCCCGTCGAACACCTCGACGGTCGTCACGTAGCCGACCCTGCGCCCGGGATCGGCCGCGAGGAACTCGGCGAGGATCCATGTCGTCGTCGTCTTGCCGTTCGTGCCCGTTATGCCCCAGATGCGCATTGGTGGTGGTCGGTGCGCGGTGTCGGGCTCAGGGGCGGACGCCGGACCAGGAGTCGAAGCGGCGCGCGGCGAGCGCGCGGTACTTCGCGCCGGAGCCTCCGTTCACGAACGGATCTATCGTGATGCCGCCGCGTGCGGCGAACTTGCCGCAGACCTCCATGTACTTCGGCTTCAGAAGCTTCACGAGGTCGTCGTATATCACGTTCACGACATCCTCGTGGAAGTCGCCATGGTTGCGGAATCCGAACAGATAGAGCTTGAGGGACTTCGACTCGACGAGCGCCTTCGCCGGGATGTAGCGTATCGTCAGCGTCGCGAAGTCCGGCTGGCCCGTCTTGGGACAGAGCGTCGTGAACTCGGGCGCCGTGAACGTCACCCAGTAGTCCCTCTCGGGATGCCTGTTCGAGAACGCCTCGAGCACCGACGGATCGTAGTCCTTCGGCGACTCCGTCCGGCGCCCCAGCGCCCTCAACGTCCCCAGGTCCTTTCTCTTTGCCGAGCTCATCGAAAATCTCCTTCGTGCTTCAGTTGACCACGGATATTATACCACATTTATCCGTCACATCCGGCCGACCGCGCCGCCCCGGTTGGTTCCGCGCGGGCCGATCAGAACCTGACGGAGAAGAAGTTCGCGGCGTCGTCGAAGTCAGCCGCCGACTCGAAGTCGCAGACCTTGAGCGTGTGCCTCCTGTCTCCCTTGGAAAGCTCGAGCGTCCATGCGCCCCAGGTTTCGGACGCCTTCTCGGGGACGAGCTTTGCGTTCCATGACGAATCGAGTCCCTCGATCTCGCCGAACACCGTATCGCGGTCGCAGCCCGAGTTTCGGGACTTCGCAAGAACGAGCGGTCCGCGCATCACGCGCGCGCCGAAGTTCTTGCGCGCATGGCCGGCCATCTCCTTGTTGATGTGGGTCATCTCGAACCACTCCGCATTCAAACTGTCGTCTGTCGGCTTCCCGTGGATGCGTCTGATCCCGACGGGCATCTCGAACGAGATGGCGATCTCGCGCTCGCCGGCCTCCACCGGGAAGCTGAAGCGAGAGCGCCACACCGCCCCCTTCCTGCGGACGCCCCCGCCTATGTCGAGCGAATCGTTGAGAGTCACCTTTGGACACCAGCCGGGGATGCGGAAGCGAAGCTCCATCGGCTTTGACGACGAAACCCTGACCGTCACCCTGTCGCCGACGGGATAGTCCCCGGACATCTTCACCGCGACGCCGTCGCCGCTCCATTCGCAGTCGGTGTAGAAGTTTATGTCGAGTCCTCCCCTGCGCTGGACGATCTGGCGCTCGCCCCAGTCCCCGAACGCCCGAGGGACGTTCGCGATGCAGCAGAGGTGGTATTTCATTCCGACTTCGCCCGGCATCTGCAGGTGGCGCGTCCCGTGCCCCCGCACGTCGTGCGGCCCCCAGAATCCGTCGCGGTTGACCCCGCCCAGAAACGCGTTGAAGTACGCAAGCTCCCATGCATCGAGATACTTCACGTCCCCGGTCGCCTCGTTGAGATAGTGGCAGAGACGCATCCAGTGGATCGTGTCGCAGACTTCGGTAATGACGTTCGGGCGCGACTCCGCGTTGACGAAATGGTCGTGGAAGCATGCGCCGAAGAGGTCGTTCAGCTCATTGGCGTAGAGTTTCTCCCACAGCCGCTTCGCCGCCTCGAGCGGACGCCTCTCGCCGGTGACAAGGTAATATTCGACGAATCCCTCGACATCGCTCATCATCTCGTACGCCTTGGCCCACTTCTGCGGTTCCGGATACCACTCGTGGACGGGCTTGTCGCCGAACGCATTGGCGATCAGGTTCGGCGCGCGTCCGTCGGCACGGTCGTTCTCCTCGACGATGCATCGAGCGAACTCGAGGTAGCGCGGCTCGAGCGTCCTTTCGTAGAGAAGCAGCATGGGCTTGAGGATGCTCATGGACGGCATGCCGACGAAGCATCCGGTCCTGCCGATGGGTATGTCGAGCCTCTTGAGCTGCGCGACAAGATGGTCCGCCATCTTCGCGGCGGATTCGAGAAGCTCCCTCTCGCCGGTCAGGTCGTACGCCTCTATGAGCGCCCACATGGTGTACTTGCGGCTCCATATGTTCCAGCAGCAGTCGCAGATGAAGTCCTCGTTCGCGTAGGAACAGAGGTATCCGTCCTCGCGCTGGAAGGTCCGCACGAACTCGACGGCCTTCTTTCGGATGAAATCCCTCTCCTCCGCGTCGCCGGACATCCGCGCGTAGGCGACGTGGGAGAGCATGCACTTGCCCCAGTATTCGCCCTGCCAGAGCCCCAGGCCCTTTGTCCAGTCCGTCACGTGCGGATGGACGTCGTCATAGTGGGTGCGGAAGGCGTTGACGGCCTCGTCGTAGACTTCCCCGCGGGCCCTGTCGTCCCTGAGACGCCGCGTGAAGACGGACTCCGCCTTGCGTCCCGCGCCGCCTTCCAGCCTTATCGTACCCGTCCTTGCCGCCTCCATCGAAGTGCAGGCGCAAAGAACACCCGCGGCCACGCACGCCGCAAGGGGCGCAAACATCCCATTTCTCATTTCACTCCTTTCCTGCGGAGGCGGACCGCCCCCGCGCCTAGAAGAAAGTCATCTGTCCCGGAAGTTCCGAGAGGCGCCGCCTGGGACGTCGCACGATCTTCTCGTGCGCGTTCACGTCCAGTTCGTTCGCCTCCAGATTCCTGAGAATCTCGCCCGCCCGGTCCACGACCTCCCTGGGAAGACCCGCCATCGCGGCGACGTGGATTCCGAAGCTCTTCTCCGCGACGCCCGGGACGATGCGTCGGAGGAACACGACGCGAGCGCCCTCCTCCTTCACCCGGACCGTGAAGTTCTTGACTCCCGGATGCGTGTCCGCAAGGTCCGTAAGCTCGTGGTAGTGCGTCGCGAAGAGCGTCTTCGCCTTCGCGTCCTTCTTGCCGTAGAGGTACTCGGCGACGGACCAGGCGATGGAGATTCCGTCGAACGTCGAGGTTCCGCGCCCGATCTCGTCGAGAACGATCAGCGACTTCGCAGTCGCGTTGTTGAGGATGTTCGCAGTCTCCTGCATCTCCACGAGGAACGTCGATCGTCCGCGCGCGAGGTCGTCTCCCGCGCCGATGCGCGTAAAGACGCGGTCGATGACGCCTATCCTCATCGACGCGGCCGGAACGAACGAGCCCATCTGCGCCATCACCGCGATCGTCGCGACCTGGCGGATGAAGGTGGACTTGCCGGCCATGTTGGGTCCGGTGATGAGATGTATCTGGTCCGTAGTCGTGTTGAGGAAGACCGAATTGGGGACGAACGGCTCGGCGTCGGGGAGCTGCTCGATTATCGGATGGCGTCCGTCCTTGATCTCGAGGACGTCCGAGTCGTCGACGACGGGGCGGACGTATCCCGCGGCTAGAGCGCGGTCGGACAGCGACAGCGTCGCGTCGAGGACTCCTGTCTCGAGCGCCGTCGTCTGTATCTCGTTCGTCTTCTCCGCGATCTTCGCCATCAGGTCCCTCAGGAGCGACTGCTCCATCGATATCGCGCGCTCCTGCGCGCCGAGGACCTTGCGCTCGTATTCCTTAAGCTCCGGGGTCGTATAGCGCTCGCCCGTGGTGAGCGTCTGGCGGCGCTCGTAGTCCGCCGGGGCCTGCGGAACGAAGCTCTTCGGAATCTCGATGACGAATCCGAACGTCGAGACGTGCTTGACCTTGAGCTTCGCGATTCCGGTCCGCGCCTGTTCGCGCGCCTGGAACTCGGCGAGCCACCTGTGTCCCTCGTTCGCGATCTCGCGCAGCTCGTCGAGCTCGGCGCTGTATCCGGACGCGATGAAGCCGCCGTCCGCGAGCAGCACAGGCGGATCCTCCGCGATGGCGCGGTCGACGAGGGAGACGAGGTCCTGCTGCGGAATCAGCGACGGACGCGGCCTGCCGAGAGCCGAAAGGATGTCCGGTATAGGACGAAGCGAGTTCGCGAGCGCCTTCAGGTCGCGCGGATTCGCGCGTCCCGAATCCACCTTCTGGACAAGGCGCTCGAGGTCCCTGACGCCGGTGAGAAGCTCCCTGAGCTCCGTGAGCATCAGGCGGTCCGTGACGAACGATTCCACCTCGTCGAGCCGCGCGTTGACGTCCGCGGCGCGTGCCAGAGGACGGGCGATCCAGTTCCTGAGCGTGCGCGCGCCCATTGGGGTCTTGGTGACGTCAAGGACTCCAAGGAGCGAAGCCTGCTTCCCGACATCGCCTCCGGGGAGGAGCTGCAGGTGGCGAACAGTCCCGGAATCGAGGACCATCGTGTCGTCGGAGCGGCGGAGCGCGATCTTGCGGACGTGTCCCACGGAATGGCGGAGCGTCGATCCGACATAATGGAGCAGCGCCCCCGCGGCGGATATGACGTCCGTCCTGCCGGTCAGTCCGAATCCGTCGAGCGACAGGACGTTGAAGTGCCTCGTGAGCTCGTCGTATGCGGCATCGGGCGAGAACGTCCAGGAATTCTCCTCGTTCGGATACAGCGTCTCGGCGGGCGAGTAGCGCTCCATCGCCTCGTCGAGCTTCTCCTGGGACGGGAACTCCTCGACGACGAACTCCCCGGTCGCGAGGTCGAGCAGCGCGAGTCCGAGATTCGAGACCGCCGCCGCCCAGTTGTTCATGCTTTCGTCGAGGAGTCCGTCCTCGGTGACGGTCCCCGGCGTTACGATGCGTGTTATCTCGCGGCGGACGAGTCCCTTCGCGAGCTTCGGATCCTCCACCTGGTCCACGAGCGCCGCGGTCTTGCCGGCGCGGATGAGCTTCGCGAGATAGGTGTTCAGCGCGTGGTAGGGAACTCCGCACATCGGCTGTCCCGCGCGATGCGTCAGCGTGGCGCCGAGGACGGGCGAGGCCACGAGCGCGTCCTCGCCGAACATCTCGTAGAAGTCCCCGAGGCGAAACATCAGTATGGCGCCCTTCGGAACCTCGCGCTTGAGGGCGAGGTACTGCCGCTGCATCGGTGTAAGATTCTCCGCCATGTATCGAACTACTCCAGTTTCGACTTCTGCCTCGGATCGAACGCATCACGCAGTCCCTCGCCGACGAGGACGGTGAGCAGCATCACCACGAAGAGCGCGGCGGAGGGGAAGACGATGAGCCACCAGGCGGACGGATTGTGCATCGCCTGGTTGAGGAGCTCGCCGCACGACGGCGTCATGGGCGGGAGCCCGAAGCCGAGGAAGTCGAGCGCGGCGAGCGAGCCGATCGACCCCATCAGCAGGAACGGGAAGAGCGTGATGAGCGGAGTGAGCGCGTTGGGGAGGATGTGCCCGAAGATTATCCGCGCCGCGGAGAAGCCCTGGCACTTCGCGGCCTCTACGAACGTGCGCATCCTGAGGCGCAGGAACTCCGCGCGCATGTAGTAGGAGACGCCTATCCAGTTGAAGATCGCGTAGCAGAACAGGAGGACCCCGAAGGACTGTCCCACGGTCTGCCCGACGAAGATCATCACGTAGATGAACGGAATCGCGGACCATATTTCGGTGAAGCGCTGGCCGGCAAGATCGGTTACGCCGCCGAAGTATCCCTCGATCGCGCCGATGACGAGTCCGACGAACATCCCGGAGAACGCGAGGAGGAGTCCGAAGAGGAGTCCGATCCTCATTCCGTGCACGACCAGCGTGTAGACGTCGCGTCCTCCCGCGTCGAGTCCGAACGGATGCCCCTTGCACGGCGCGAACGGGAACGCGACGTTCGGCATGACTGTTTCGGAGCCAAGGGCCTTCGGCGGATCCTTGGGCTCGAGATATACCCTCACGTGGTCGCCGCGGTCGACCTCGGTGATTTCGTACTCGTCGAGGCGCGAGCGCCAGTCCGCAGGACCCTCGAAGTCGACGATCGTCCCGTCCGGAAGCCGTGAGTACCTCGCCGTCCTCACGTCGTACGCGACCTTCTCGACAGGCGAGACGCTGCCCTTCAGGGCCTCCGGATCCGCTACAGCGCCCGGCTTCACGGGACACACGACATCCGCCAGCATGCAGAAGACGAATATCGCTCCAAGGGCGACGAGCGAATACCACGCGCGCCTGATCCGCCTGAAGGCGCGGAAACGCTTTGCCGTCAATGGAGAGAGGTGGAACATCATGTCATTTCTTCGAGAAGTCGATCCTGGGGTCGATGACCATGTAGAGCACGTCCGAGATGAGGTTGCCGACGAGCTGGAAGCTCGCCGTCAGCGCGAGGAGCGCCAGGAACACCGAGTAATCGCGTCCGATCAGGGCGTTCCACGAGAGGAGGCCCATCCCCGGAATCTCGAAAATGGACTCGATGATGATGGAGCCCGCGAAGAGGACGCCGATCATCGGACCGAATCCGGTGGCGATCGGGACGAGCGCGTTCCGGAATGCGTGGCACCAGATCGCCCTTCTCCTCGTCGCGCCCTTGGCGATGACGGTCCGCACGTAGTCCGCGCTGATCTGGTCGAGAAGCGAGTTCTTCATGAGGAGCGTCAGCATCGCGAACGATCCCGCGACATAGCACGCGATGGGGAGGGCCATGTGCCACGCGCGGTCGCAGAACCACTGCCACGTCGTCGGCACGGCGTCGAAGTCGCTCGAGAGCCCTCCCAGCGGAAAGACGTCCCACGCCCAGTCGAGGCTCCCGCAGAACAGCATCTTCAGAGCCATCGCGAGAGCGAAGCTGGGTATCGCGTACGCTATGAAGACGATGATGCTCGATGTCGCGTCGAACAGCTGCCGGTGCCTGAGGGCCTTGGCGATCCCGAGCGGAATGCAGATCAGGTACGTGAGCAGGAACGACGCCGCGCCGAACCAGACGGAGACGGGTATCCTGCTCTTGATCAGCTGCCAGGACGTCTTGTTCGGATACTCGTAGGACGGGAGCTTCATGCCCATCCTGTTCACGACGAGCCAGTTCCAGTACTGCTCGTAGATGGGCTTGTCGAACCCGTACTGCGCCTCGAGCTCCCTGCGGTATTCATCGGTGACGCTCGACACTCCGCCCGCGCCCGATCCCGCGGCGGACGCGGAGACCTCGCCTCCGCCGCCCTGCCCGCGCATCCTGAGGAGCCTCATCTCGACAGGACCGCCCGGAAGAAACCTCGTCAGCGAGAAGCAGACGAGGGTGATCCCGATGAATGTCGGAATCACCAGCAGCAGACGTCTGACGAGATACGATATCCTGTCCATTGTTTGGAGACACGAAGACCTTTGGGGTATTATATCATTTTCGGCCGTTCCGTGCTCGGCCTCCCGTATGGCATCAGCCCGCTACCTACGCCTCCCGACGTCCGGAAGCGCGTTCACGAACGCCTCTATGGCGCCGTGCTCGGTCTGCCCCCGGTAGATGACCTTTCCGGAATCGTCAACGAGATATATGAACGGCAGCTCGGAAGATCTGGGCTCCCTGCTCCAGCCCGCGCCCTGGTAGACCGGGAACGAAACGCCGGCCTTCTTCGCGGCGGCCGCTGCGGCGCGCGAATCGTCGCCGCGGTGGGACCCGAGGACGACGAAAGGCTTGGTGTTGTACGCGGACCACACCTGCTGGATGCGCGGAAGCATGCCGGTGCTGATCTCGTCGTCCGCGGAGAACTCGAATACGAGGACGATCTTCCTCTTGAGCGAATCGGGGTTGATCTTCCGTCCGGCACACCAGCTGTCGGGCTCGATCCCCGTCCAGCCCGGAGGTCCGCTCACGACCGGCTTCGGCGCGGACGGCCTGGGAGCCGGATTCTCGACGGCCTTCTCCTCCTGGGGCTCGGCGTCTTCGGGCTTCGCCTCCGGCTCCGCCTTCTCATCCTTTGGCGGGAGCCTGGGCTCGGGATTCTGGACGCGATTCCACGCCTCCGCGGCGAATTCCCTGGACGCCGCGAACCATCCCCTGCACATCTCGAACGCCTTCGAGCCGTACTCGGAGACATACCCGGCGGCGACGGTGTCGGGGCACCACTTCCAGATTGCGAACGCCGCCGCTCCGCACAGGAGGACAGGCACCAAAAGGAAAAGCAGGAATTTTTTCATGCCGGAATTATACCAAATATTTTGACGGTTCGCACATCCTTCCGTCCGGTGTCGCCGGACACCTTCATTCATCCGCGATCTGAAACAGGCGAACCGGACCGTAGAGGCCCGCGGGCTTCAGCGATGCTTCCGCCTCAGGACCCGAGAGCGTCCAGGTCCTGCGCTCCGACTCCGGCAGCCGCGCATCGAGGACGAGGCGGTTGTGGACCGTCGCCGTCACTTCGACCTCGATGACGT